>WJXE01000031.1 GCA_009665115.1 Nitrosopumilales archaeon | reverse complement strand
GTAATAAGTAAGGTACTCTTACTAACCGGATTTTCTCCTATGGTTTAGGTGAACATAACCCATATCTTTGAGTTGAACGCGTTTTCCTGTCTTCCTATCCAAAAGATATACTTTCCCCTCTCCTTTTTCTACCTTGCCAATTATAAATAATTTCAATTTTAAACGTCTGGCTGTAGCCTTTGCTTTCTTCAAATTTGCCGGCGCACTTGTTCCGACGATCTCATATTCCTCTCCACCGCAAAAAATCAATCGTTTGTAGTCTAAATGATTATTTCTAGCAAAATTGCATACACCTTTTGCTGAAGGAATATTATCAATTAGAAAGTTAACATTGCTTTGTCTTGCAAGTTCATAAAGAGAAATGCTCAAACCGTCACTTGAATCCATTGATGCTGAGAAATATTTTGCAAGAGATATCCCAAACTTTTGCGCAGGTTTGGGCTTCATCACGGATGAGATAGCATTATTTTTGAATTCACCGTACGCTTTCGCGTTTTTCGTAAGAATTTTCAGTCCAGACGACGTATACCCAAATTCTCCCGAAACGACTACCAAGTCACCAGGTTTTGCACCGTTTCTGCCTGGAAGTCCTGATGCACAATCCTCTGAAAATCCTATCATACTGCAATCGATAATTAGCTCCTTAGATTCGTTAGTATCACCACCCACTATCTTGACACCAAATTCCTTGGAAGCAATTTGAAACCCCTTTGCCAGATCCTCAATCTCAGTCTTAGAATATTTCTTTGGAATCCCTACAGAAATTAGCGATACGTGCGGTTTAATTCCTTTTGCTGATAGATCACTGACACAGGCAGATATGCTCTTCCTAGCAATTTGCCATGGGTACATTCCTGGGGGCACGTCAGTACTCTCAACTAGCATATCACATTTTATGATGAGGCTCTTCATGCGTTTCATGTTTCGTAGCGAAACGGTTGACACGTCATCATCTCTTCTTTTATTATTACCCCTTAGCCCGAGATTAGAAATAATAATATCGATAATCGCTCGTTCATTTAACACGCTCATAAATTAAGTTGACCTTCTCCATTATCTTCTTGTAAAGGGATTGTGCATTGTTAGCTTTTGATTCAACTGATATTCTAATCGCATCTTCAGTGTTGGATGGTCTTACAAGAACCCATGAATCTTCATCCAATATTGCTTTAACACCATCGATCGTCAAAATTTGAGATGATTCTGATCCGAATTGATCAAGTAGTTTATCGAGCAATTTCAGATGTACAGTAGATTTGACACAGATTTTTGATCTGATTTGGACATATTCTGAAGCCAATCTCAGACATTCGTTTATCGTTGCCCGATCCAACGAAGAAACAGTCGCAGCTGCAAGAAATCCATCCCTGCACATATTGAATCTGGGCAGAATAAATCCTGCGCTGCTCCCCTCGCCTCCGGCATCTGCGTCAAGTTCTAACATTCTCTTAACAACATTTGCCTCACCGACTTTAGAATACTCAGTTCTACCATGATGCGACTTTATTAATTTCTCTACAGAAACACTAGTATCTATACTGGTTACAAATTTTTTCATTCCCATCTTGAGTGCACTGGCTATGCATAGCAACAGCGTTGAATCGGGATTCAATTTCTCGCCTCTGTTATTAACTACTACGAGTCTATCGCCATCTAAATCAAAGGCAAATCCGAAGTCTAGCTCATTTTCCTGTACTAAAGTACGTAATTCATTTAGAGCATCGATAGTAGGATCAGGACCTCTTGAGGATATTCCAGGGACATCGTTAACACAATGGAATTTGTGGCCAAGTTTTTTAAAGAGTCCCTCGACATAACTGCATGTGGCGCCTCCGCCGAGGTCAAATCCTAATGTAACCGCTCTACTTGTTCCCGCTTGGACTACCAAATCAAAAAGTTCGTTCAAATATTCTGACACTATATCATATGATTTGCCATATTTGTCTGATTTAGATGTAGTGCCTTTAAGCATAAGATCCAATTCATTCTCGTAAATCCCTCTTCCATCAACTACGAATTTTAGTCCATTCCACTCCAGCGGGTTATGTGAAGCTGTTACGACGACACCGGCTCCATATTTCCTTGTCTCCCTAAATACCATAGGAGTGGGGGCTACATCGAGAACGTATACATCAATCCCCTGTTCCATTAAACTCGCCGACACAGCTTGGAGAATTATTTTTCCGGAACGCCTCGTATCTCTTGCTAGCACGCATTTCCCTCTTGGTCTAATTAAGCAAGAAGCGAATAATCTGCTGAATTTGATAACTTCATGCAAATTTAGGTCATTACCATAAATTCCCCTAATGCCAGAGATTGAGACCTTCATATTAAATACGACTAAAGACCGGTGATATTTAATTTAACTTGATTTTGCCTTAATTTTTGTTCAAAAAATTGTCACATTTATTCTTATACAAAGACATGAAGGATTAAATAATGAATGATCAACTGCCTCTATTTGATTGCCCTAGTAGCTCAGCCCGGCAGAGCGAAGGTTTCGTAAACCTTAGGTCGTGGGTCCAAATCCCGCCTAGGGCTCATTTAGGTAGTCTTAAACTAATTCGGAAGTCACGAAGTCCTACAGAAGAAAACAACGGACTTTAATCATAGCGTTTTGCTGCTATCTAGTTGTTCTTTAAATGACATGTTCCTGCAACAACAACGAAATAATTACGTTACTAAATATGATAGAAACATCTGCGGCTGTCTAATAACATAGTTCATTCTCGAATAAATACAGATGCAAATAGGATCGAAAGACATGAAATGATTACTATTTTAAACTCGTCTTTTCAAAAATAACCCGCTAAAGTGAACATTGAACACCTGAGTTATTTCTATGGAAAATAATAACTTTAGCTACAGATTGGACACGACCGTTTGGCCATCATTGGCATAATAAGTCCAAGCTGTAGTTCAGACAGAATACATTATCCCTCCAGATACAATCGGAACAAACTCCACACTGGCCAGTTCCTTAATTCTAGCAATAATTGCATTAAACCAAAGGCTATCAATTCCTTGGCTCCAAATAGTTATCTTCTTGTATTGTCTCTTTACGCCGCCGTGGAAGAACCCATTACAGTCCTCTACAGTTATGTTGCAATACTTCTGACTCACTTCTTCTATAATGTTCTCTGCCTCAGCAGGCAAATATAGAATAGTCAAGGTAGGAAACGGAATAGTATTCGAAGCGGTCGATGATGTATCTTCGGCCATTATTGTATATCTACTTCTAAATTACCGAGCCCAATATCTGGATTTCGTGCGAATTGTCATTAATAAGTAAAGATACGAGTCGTTACTAAGTCCTGATCATGAAATGTCTGTGGCCGAATTTCGATATGGGAGTCTGTTGGCACCACAAACATCACCGTTGTTATGTTTCTCTACTTTAAAAGATCATGAGACCAATAGATTAGCAGCAACAAGTTTAGCAAACGGCCTAACCGAGCGCTTGTAATATTTTATCGAAACTGGATCTAGTTTGATTCCATTTATACATTCTCAGTAATTGAATAATTTTTTCTCGCTCAGCAAAATGTATGTTGTTAGTGACCCGTCTTGAAACTGTGCCGTTTAGTAACAACGAATGGGCAGCCGCCGTTACATTGCGTGTCTTTCTATCGATGCTGGAACTCTCAAAGTCTATGATGTGAGCGTTAACACTCTCTGAAACCAGCACATGATGGTCTAAGCAGCTTAGTTCTCCATGGTCAAGATTCGCCCTATCTAAGCTATAACATTGCTCCAGCGTACTTATTACAACCTTGCGAACTTGATCGACATTAACATTTTGGTGGTTCAGCCAACCAATTATGTTGCAACCATCTATAAACTCCATTAAAATAAAATTTTCGGAGTTTGCGTAAATGTAAGGCCCAACACCGGCTGAAATTGCAATTTTATGCAGCTTGACCTCTCTTTCCATTGACCTGCGATTTGCATCGATTCTTCGGATTTTGAGAGCGTAGGTTTTTCTATCGTTGGATTCGACCTTCACCACGAGACCCACGCCGCCCTTTCCTAGAATACTAAATTTGCCAATTTTCGTGTTTCCAACTGGTAAAATTGAGTTAACACCCATAATTTCTAATTCTTTCAAACGGCCGCTATATTCTCTGTCGTTGATTTGTCTTGGATACGAGATGACAGGAACAAGCTCAGGACAATTTAGATCGACTTTATTACAAAATGCGTTGATCCGATGTGATAAGATCCCTAACTGCCTCCTTTGCGAGTCCATTTATTTTTTGATCATCGCCCGAATATATACGAAATAACCTTTGGATGTCTCCCCTTAGTCCCTTAGTGATGCCTGTACTTTCGATTTTGTTGGTCAACATCAATTTCAAGAAATTCTTTGCATTTGTAGTCTCTCTTTGAATTAAAGTTGAAACCCTCATTTCGCTGTCAACCCAGGTGATTAGCGATTTCTTCTGATTTTTTAAGATAAAATTGGCAGTTTCTTTTCTCATAAATATCTTCGGGCCGATTTTTTCTGTGTAGGCAGACAATGTAACGGAATCTAATAAGAACACAAAGACTGCAGTTTCTAGTTGATCCGTTACGCAAATACTTCGAATTACTTTAAAATTCGCAAGTTCTAGTTGCTTGGAAATTGCATTGAGGCTTCTTTTAAGCTGTCCCCAGATGACATCAGGACTACGCCTTTTATAACTGAATTCGATTATAACTAAATTGGGATAAAGTCCCTCATAATTTCCAGAGAACTCTTTTTCATTTTTGATGAAAAAATCAAAAGATGGCTTTGCCAAGAATGATCTGGCAGCGAGTACCAACTTGCCAACACTCTCAGCCGAAATGGCCGTCCCTAAATTTCTTCTATGATCAATGGGATCGATTATGATAAGCTGACTTTTAAAATTCTTTGCACTGGATTCATCGAGCTTACCTATCGAAATCACATTGTTTTCCACCCCTATATTTGACATTGCATGCAATACGTACTCAAACGTACCATATTTCAAAATCATAATTTCAGAGACATAGCCACTAAACCCTCCTGTAGCAATATCTGCTCCGTATATACCAAGGGATTTCAAAAACTTCTTCAGCAGTCTTACCTGGTTCCTTTGTTCATCGTCTAAATTGTTTTTTATATACTCAGTATGGAAAGGCGATCTGTCAGCAGCGCTTTTCCATTTACCCTTCAGTACATCGTAACAAGGAACCACGTTGACTCGAATTCCATTGATAACTGCTTCAACATATGGATGATCAGAATAGCGAAGATATGGATTGTATCCCTTAAGCGACTGCAACCCTACTTGCTCGCCAAGTTGTCCAAACTCTTTATCATTGACTGAGTTATCAATTTTGATGAAAATGTCAATATCTACTTCGTCCTTTAACCATGTTCCTTTCGCAAATGATCCTCCAAAGACGACATCCACTACTTTGGGAGAAATGTAACGACTCACAAGGCTCTTTGTTTCAATTGCGATCTTCGTTAGTTTTTCCACATCTTCAGCTGAGGGCTGGCATTGCTTTAGCGCTTGTGAAATAATATTGCTAATACTTTTCATCTAGCCTGCACCGTAAAGATATTTGTATATATCGGTCCTGAAGGAGTAAGATCGCTTCGTTTTAGATGGACTTTGTCAATAATATCCGAATTGAAATCTTTCTCCCCGTAGTTGTCCAATATCTCTGTTCGGATCTTCAAACTTGCTCCTTTTACGCGAAATATCGTAAGGTGGGGCGTAAACGGCTTGTCTGGCGTGAAGCCTATCTCTGACAATTTTATGACTACCTGTTCTGCAAGACTAACAAGCCTTTGGTTCCCGTTTTCGTCTACTCCGACCCAGACAACCCTAGCAAAGTTAGGGTGCGGGAATCCACCGATCCCAGTGAACGTTATTTTTATTGGCTCGAATTGTATTTCTGATATTTTGATCTTAATTTCGTCGATGATTTCTAGGCGTATGTTTCCTAGGAAGATAAGGGTAAAGTGAAGATTCTGGTCTTTCACGGGTCTGATTTGTTCTGGTGTCCATCCGCCGTCAGCTACCAATTCGTGCTGAAGCTTTTCGATAGCGAGCGTGTTTGATACATCAACTGCAATAAAGGCCCTTATGTTGTTCAAATTACCCAAAGTATCTTTCGTATACTTTTATATTATTTTGGGATGACTGACAGTAGCCAGAATAGCTAAATATACATGCCATTCTGCCAATAGCACGGCGAAAATTTAATAGATTCCTTGAGTAGACGGCAGGGGTGTCGTAAATATGGCAGAAAAAGATAGCACGCAAAAGAAGGAAATTGGAACCAGAAACGCCGATTTTCAGGATAAAAAAATTAAAAAGAGAAAATTCATCGTATGTCTTACTGGAATGCCTGGTTCTGGTAAATCTACCGTTGCCAAGTCTCTAAAGAAAAAAGGATTCTCTGTGATAGCAATGGGTGATGTAGTAAGAGATGAAGCGAAACGAAAGAACATAGAGCCGACTGATATTAACTTAGGTAAGTTAATGTTAAAATTGAGGAGGGAGATTGGTCCAGGAGCAATTGCTCAGTTGATACTAAATGAAATTGAAAAAAGAGAGGTTAGAAGTGATGCCAATCAGAATATCGTGATTGATGGCGTCAGGAGCGTTCCTGAAGTCGAGATATTGCGAACTATTGGCCTGGTTAAGCTGCTCTCTATACATGCATCTGCAAATACCAGGTTTGCTCATCTAAAAAAGAGAGCTAGAGACGATGCCCCGTTGAACGAAAATGATTTTGGCATACGCGATAAACGTGAATTGGCTGTAGGTATAAGTGAAGCAATTGCAATGTCCGATGAAATGTTGTCAAACAATAATTTAACAATTGAAGAATTAAAGGAAAAAGCTATTGGAATAGTCCAAAAATGGCTCGGGGAATTCTACAATGATGACGGGATTCTGAATAATAAAGGTAGGCAGTAATGAAAAAATCACCGATCACAACGCCCGTTGAATTAAAAGTTGAGGCTGCAGTTAACCCCTCAGAGTCGCCGGAGAGAGTAATTGCCGCAATAGCGAATGTGATCGAATGTTCACCGGAGTTCCGATACGGAAGAAGGGTTATTGGTAGGTCACTTGAAATCGAATCACTTCGTACAATTTATGAACAGATTAGGTCTAGATCCGCAATGGGCGTCTTAAGACGTATGTTGCTTAATAATCGAGTTGCAGATAGCACTTGCTTCCTTTTGAACAAGCAGGCGGCTGCTACTGGCATTGTAGTAGTGATTGAAGAGGATCAGGAATCTCCACTTGGTCCAATAAGGGTAACATTAGATTGTGAAGAGCTTGACGCCCTTATTGATTGGCTAGTACCGCTCGATTGAGTGCGACTCTAACCTCATCATCCACTGTACTCCTAGTGTCAGCACGTCAAAGTCTGCTTCTGTGGAAGTCAATTATCAGCTTATGGATACAAGTACCGATTATAATATTCGATCTTGTCCAGCGAAGTAAATTTATAAAATCCGACACCCGTTCTATATTAATTGAAAAATAATGAGCGTTAAAGAGAATGAAGGAGATATTGAAGAAATTGATGATATTTTTGATGATAATGAATCCCCTAAGAAGCCTTCTGATACATCAGATACACCTACTCAGGAACCGGCAACAAGACCAGGTTTAGACTCAAAATTTTTCGCTATCAGAATAACAGGCGGCCAGGAAAACATTGTGGCAAACATTATACAAAATAGAATTAACGCGAAAAAGATTGGAATTCATTCAATTCTTATACTGGAGAATTTTAAAGGATATATTATCGTAGAGGCTCCTGATTCAAACATCGCCTATGAGGCATTGGCAGGGGTCCGTCATGTGCGAGGCCAAATCCGTGGAGAATTACCCTTCAAGGACATCGAAGGCTATCTCGTGAAAAAACCCGTCGTATCAGATCTGAATGTCGATGATACCGTAGAAATTATCGGTGGGCCGTTCAAGGCTATGCAAGCGAAAATAACTAGAGTCGATTACGAAAAGCAAGAAGCGACCGTCGTGTTACTTGATTCTCCATACCAGATCCCTGTAACGGTAGATGCAAATTATCTGAAAAAGGTGTCGCACTAATTTTGTACGTGTTTTTTGTGTTCTCGTGGTCTGACTTTTTAGCGTGAAGAGAATACTGTACTACCAACGAGATGAATATTGGATATGCATAAAGATGGTTGTGATCGCCACGAAGGTGAATATGGCGAATGTGTCTAGTGCTTGGGTTCAGCCTTTTCCAAAACTCTATTATACGCGTCATGAAAAATTAGGCGCTCCCAGAAAGCTCACCGTTTATATATATGCTATCGTGACTGTAAAAGACGTTTATATTTCAGCTCAACTGTGTTTTGAAGCATGGGCGATAAAAAAACCGTTTCTGCTTTGGTTAATGGTGGAGAGGCAAGTGCTGGGCCTCCGCTGGGACCGGCGCTCGGTCCTATAGGAGTAAACATATTACAAGTAGTAAATACCATCAATGAAAAAACCAAGGATTTCCCTGGAATGAAAGTTCCTGTAAAAGTAGAAGTCGATACTACAACAAAGCAATTCACTGTTGAAGTAGGAGTTCCACCCACAGCTGCGCTGATAATCAAAGAATCCGGTGTAACTAAAGGCTCCGGGACGGCAGGCACTAACTATGCCGGAGATATAACTATGGAGACTGCCATTAAAATCGCCAAAATGAAAATTGATAGCTCCTACGCTAATGACATACAGGGTGCGGTAAAGGAAGTAATCGGATCTTGTCAAAGCATCGGAATGACAATTGAAGGTAAACCTGCAAAAGATATCTACTCTGAAGTTTCAGCAGGAAAATACGACGAACATTTCAAGTAATTATTCCTGCCACTTCCTTTTTGATTATATGCCTCAAAAGATATGTAGGTCCTAACATTTTGAATACTTTTCTAACTTAATTATCTGTTGTGGCCCCTCATTTGAGTACCGATAGGAGCTGCAGCGATAAATTTGCAGTAAGTTTAAAATATCCCAAACTCTGCCATATAATTTATAAATTTTAGAGGAATATGGATATGGCTACAATTCAACAAGGATCAGCTGGCGGAATGCCAGTATTAATATTGAAGGAAGGCGCAACTCAGACAAAAGGCAGAGATGCTCAGAAAAATAACATTACTGCCGCAAAATTGATTGCTGAAGTAATAAGGACGAGTCTTGGTCCTAGAGGCATGGACAAGATGCTGGTTGACACTCTAGGTGACGTAACAATCACAAATGATGGCGCAACGATTTTGAAAGAAATCGATGTTCAACATCCTGCGGCCAAGATGATGGTCGAGATCAGCAAGGCAACTGATAACGAAGTAGGTGACGGCACATCCTCTGTGGTAATACTAGCAGGTGCCCTGATAGAGAAGGCAGAGGAGCTTATCGGGAAGGATGTTCATCCTACGATCATTGTTGACGGCTACAGAAAGAGTGCTATAAAAGCAATTGAAATTCTCAACAGCATGGGACAGAAGATTAGAGAAAATGACAAAGAAGATTTGATTAAAGTCGCAAAGACTTCTATGCAGACAAAACTAGTCTCGAGGGAATCAGACCAGATAGCAGAGTTGGTAGTAAGTGCCTGCCTTCAGGTTTCTGAAAAAAGTGATTCCGTATCCAAGTTAGATATTGATGATATTAAAGTGGAGAAAAAGGCTGGCGGTTCTCTGCATGACACTAAATTGATCAAGGGAATTGTTCTTGACAAAGAAGTCGTCCACGGAGGGATGCCAAAGAAGGTTGAAAAAGCAAAAATTGCTCTTCTTAACTCTGCTCTTGAGATTGAAAAAACAGAGTTCGATGCCAAGATAAACATCAGCTCTCCTGACCAGATGAATTTGTTCCTAGAAGAAGAGAATAAAATGCTAAAGAATATGGTTGACAAGATAACGGCGACCGGTGCGAATGTTGTTGTATGCCAAAAGGGTATAGATGATATTGCTCAGCACTACCTTGCGAAGGCTGAAGTTTTGACGGTTCGTAGGGTCAAAGAAAGTGATATGGCGAAATTGGCAAGAGCAACTGGCGCACGAGTAGTGAGCAACCTTGATGACCTTACAGCTAAAGACCTAGGTTCTGCCGATCTCGTGGAAGAGCGAAAGATTGAAACGGACAAATGGGTGTTCGTAGAAGGCTGCAAACACCCCAAGGCAGTAACTATATTGATTCGAGGCGGATCTCAAAGAGTTGTTGACGAAGCAGAGCGATCAGTCCATGACGCTTTGATGGTTACAAAAGACGTGCTCGAGAGACCGGTCATAGTTGCAGGCGGGGGTGCTCCAGAAGCGTATGCAGCAGCAAAACTAAGAGATTGGGTAAGCACACTATCCGGTCGGGAACAGTTAGCGGCAGAAAAGTTTGCTGAATCTTTAGAAGTGATTCCATTGACTCTAGCAGAAAACGCAGGCATGGATCCAATTGATACCATCACAGATTTAAGGTCAAAGCAGAGTAAGGGTTCGAAATGGACTGGAATTGACGTAAGGAATGGCAAAATTGCTGATATTTCCAAATTGGAAATATTCGAGCCACTTGTCGTTAAAGAGCAAATCATCAAATCCGCAACAGAAGTTGCATCAATGATCCTCAGGATAGACGATGTAATAGCCTCTGGGAAGTCTGGTGGACCACCAGGAGGGGGCGGCATGCCACCTGGAGGAATGGGCGGCATGGGTGAAATGTAACAAACGAACGAATAAGAAGGTCATTCAAAAAGGTAATTTATCAAAGGAAAACCTATTTTCCTTTTTTGTAATCATAAAGTATTCATGGTCATTCAGTTCGTTTTTTGGTTTCACTAGGCCGGTGTTTCGTCTGTTCTTCAGTATCCGATAATAATGATTCAGCAACCTTATTACTGTATATAAGACTGAGTTGTTTTATCAAAATTCTTTATCACTTCAAAATGCTCATCAAACCTTTCCCCCCTGAGCAAATTAAGCTCCGGGAACAAAGTTGAAGGATCTCCCTTCGCCATTATCGAGGCAGGATGCTCTATGCCAAGAAGTGAACAACATAGATCGTATGTCATTTGCCTAACTCCTAATTCGTCTATGATCCCAAAGCTATGAAGATACTCATGTACCAATACCATAAAGAGATAGGAATTATATTCCTCGATAGACTTGTGCTGTTGGATTATGTTTAGAATGGTTCTATTTACGACAATTACGTTAGAACCTAGGATATGATATGCTCCGATTCTACTAGGCAAGCCTTGGAGAATGAGGCTCAATCCTGCTCTGTGCATATTGAATTTACTGTTAACTGCTAACTTCACTAATTCAAAAGCATCATTAAAATTCTTCATTTTTAATATCTTTTCTGGAACATTTAGTTGCTTATCGATCAACCTCATACACTCTGTTGTGCAAAACAGACTATAAAACCTATAGTTACTATTATAATTATATTAAGCCAAGGTAGCCAGTATTCAATCTTATCGATAGACGCCAAAGAAGATCTGTGTTTGTATTGCATAGCTAAATAACCCTCGATTATAGGGATAAGGTATCAAAAGCCTTCAAAATGATTCACTATGAGATTTGATTCGCGCTCAGCTACAGTTCGTCATGTTCTAAATCTTGAATTTTCTCCGCCTAATGTTTCTCAAGGTTTGTGTCTCTCAAAACGTGTTTCTCTCTAATGTAGATAGAGTAGTTGTAGTAAATGATTTGATCTAAATTATATAGGATTTAGCCTTATTAATCGGACTGCCAGTCATGGAATCGGTCATTGAGAGTTTCTTTGCGGCGCTTCCAGGCCAAAAGAGAGCGCGCGCTCTGCGTCTCAGAGATATCATAATAGAAGTACATCCTAAGATCGTTGAGAGAATAAAATGGGGTAACCTTACATTTGTATACAATGAAAACAACATCGCTTCCGTCTACAGTTTTGAAACGATATCCTACATTAACCTGGCTTTTTTTAAGGGTACGTTGTTACCAGACCCAAAACGCCTACTAGAAGGAACAGGAAAAGGCATGCGCCACATTAAAATACATTCGGAAAAAGATATCAATAAAAAACAAATAATTTCTTGGATAAAGGAAGCTATCAAGCTTAATGCTAAAGATAAGGGTTGACTTGAGATAAACTAATTTCTTTATGAATGCTCAGCGCTCTGGTGAAACATAAGATGCGGATGAGCAAGGAAAATGACTAACTTACGCCCTTTGCTCTGCAGCACAGCTTCAGAAGGGAAAATCTAGGCGGAGTTTTTGGATACGAACCAGACTAGTTGGGTAACACTACTGCAAAAATTGGGAATGGAGATAAGAAAAGGTTGAAAAAAGTATCTTATTTATCGTAGACGGGTGTCATTTCGGTGACGGATGGGCCTCTCGGAAGCTACATCCTACGCCTTGAAATATTTGCGATCACCTAGCAAACCTATTTATAGAAAATATTTTGACGGTAGCTTATGCTGCCAAACACTGGCCAACTGGCCCTTATCGTTGCTGTCGTTTACTTAATAATATTCTTCCTGCTAGGATCAGGTGTATTTAACTCGATTATAGAAGGACCAGGGGTAAGTACAAGTACATTCATTGTCCCTTCCAGGTCCGTTCAAACGATCGGAGAAACGATTGTGACGACAATGATCTTGTTCATTGGAATGGCTGGCGCATTCCTGCTCTATAGATCAGGAAAAGCTGTAAATCCAAAAACGCAGGGAGGATTATTAGCAGCAGGTTTCACTATTATTGGGATAGCTTTGATACTTGGATTTAGACTAGTTGGTATCAAAGCTTGAGTAGAAATCACGTTTATCGATTAAAAAATTTACTCGTTGAAACAACGAGCTCAACGACAGCGTGTTACTAAGGGGTTTATTTCACTAAAAAATTACACGGGTAATTTTATCATATGATCTTCCCTTCCGAA
>WJXE01000004.1 GCA_009665115.1 Nitrosopumilales archaeon | reverse complement strand
GCATTATGATGTCTTTGGTGAAGGAAAAACCAGCATAGCGTTTATAGCGCCAGGCACTTTCTACAATATAAAGGCGATTTTACCCTAGTGCTGGAAATTATTGGTACATGAGATAATCGGATTTAATACACATGATTCTAAGTGTGAGAATCAGTATATATTCATCAGTAGCCTACGTATAGCCTGCTGGAATTAGTGTGTACACATATTAGCTGTTTAGTTATTCAATTATGACATTGCAGTTTAACGATATTTTATTATTTTAATTTAGGATGACTGGCTTTAGCAGCAATTGGGTTCGAGAACGCAAGCCAAATGCACCTGAGCGGATAAGAGAAAGCGTGAGAGTACAGAAACCACTCAAACCAACGATTGATTCAACAAAGAACAAAGTTCATCTCCAAAATCAGAAGCTAGATACTACACTAGAGAAATTAAAAGGAAAAGAAAAATCTCTTTTCAATCAAATCATCGTACATGTTCAGAAACATGATATGCCTCAGGGAAAGATGTTATCGAATGAACTAGCACAGGTTAAGAAGACGATAAAAACGGTCTCGCAATTTAAGATGGCTCTCGAACAGGTACATTTCAGATTGGAATCGACAAGTGACATGGGAGATGTAATGAGCGCCGTAGGACCAGCGATGGGCGCATTGAAAAGGGTAAAATCGGGAATGTCGGACGTAATGCCTGAGATAGACACAGAATTGGGAGAAATCAATGGAGTGTTTAATGATATCGTGATGAACGCTGGAGACATTGGTACTACGTCATTTGCATTTAATGTCGGTGGCGAAGAGACTGACAAAATATTGGCAGAAGCAAATGCAGTTGCAGAGCAAAGAATCAGCGATAACTTCCCAGATATTCCGATGGGAACATTTGGCAGGGCCTCCAGATCGTCTGTAAATGAACATTCACAATAACTATAACGTCAAAGAATCGCTAATTTTTTCGCTGGGGATTTTTTTTACAGCTCGTTCTGCCTAGCGCGGTGACATGGACTAAGGAGAAAACTGTTATTATAGCCCCGAGCATAAAGCATAAATTTGGTTATGGGCAAAAAAAAGAATTCCGGGGTTATAATAATTTCTACATTTCCCACTGAAGAATCCTTAAGAGAGCTAGCTACAGATGTGATTGTTAATAAAAAAATATGCGCATGTGTTAATTATGCAAAGATCCGATCCTTATACTTTTGGCAGAATAAACTTGAAGATCATGCAGAATTCCTTACAATGTTCAAGACAACAAATCAACGTTCAGAAGAATTAAAAGCAGAAATAGAGAAAAGACACCCCTACGAAATTCCTGAGGTAGTAGAATTGAAGCTGAATGACGTCTCTGAATCTTACGTGGCTTGGATGGCACTATCAACTAATAGTGTTATTTAGACAAACAACAATGGCACGACACACTGGAGATAAAACGAATGGATTGCACTTCTTCTTATTTATCTCATGGAATACCTAAGCAAAGCTACTATACCCCCTAAAGACGAAACCCTGAGACCGATATCAGTAGAGGAATCAACAGCATAAATTTTCCCTCCGTAACTTTCAATCGAATTTAATACTTTCAGAACTGCGTCTTCGTCGCTGGTCTTGAAGATAGCATCTGAAAATACCACACATTGGATATTCTTTATCGACGCGGCGTAAGTTACCTCTTCCATTCCCATTGCATACTTCAATTCACCATTATGAACGAGTTTCAATACCTCGTCTAGAATTGAAGAGACTGCTGCGAGTTTGCTTGAACTCATTGCCTCTTTGAGTGCAGATGAGCGAAGAAAGACATAGATTCCATCCTCTCCAGCCACATCCACTCCATCAACTATTGTCAATTTTTCCTTTTCAAACCGATATTTCTCTGTACCTAAAAAGTTATGAAGTTTACGTTTAGCTTCACCGGGACCGAATATTATTGCTCTGCAGGGATCGTTATCACCGTAGTTGTTCATAATACTTTGGATTGTCTTAGCAACATCTTCAAAAAAGCTCTCGATATTAGGATTGCTTTTCCTAGACGACTGGTAACGTTTTCCACTTTGCCCAGAATATATATTTGGAATTAGCTTTATATGAGTACCGGAAACCTTCGCGACTGATGCCTCTTGTGTATCTATTGCAACCAATATAAAATCTTCTGTGTTTCCCGATCTGGTTAGAATACTTAATTCTGCATTATGCCACTTTCTCTCTTTTTCAATCATTATTGTATCATCGATCCGCACCGTCATCGAATGATGTGACCCTCTGGAAACAAGCTCATTGTCAGTATTTGTTATAGTGCCTGTAATCCGTAATCTATCTACGGCATCATAAAGAGCAGTATTTTCAACCTTTAGAGAGACCCTCACCTTAACACGCTCTCCTCTTTCCGGCCGTCCATATTCTTTGAGGTGCTTGATTACCCGCGTTGTATCTCCCACGACAAAATCCCCATTTTCTATTGTTCTCCTTAAAGTAAAGAGGTCATCTGCATCTCTGGGTATGACAACATATGCTCTGCCTGAAAACCCTTTGGCTTCTTTCACGATCATTTGATGGAGCTTCGATTATCTGTCTGGACAGACATGGATTGTCGCATTCTATGCTACTTTCTTATTGGTTATCGAAGAAGAACCTTCTTCCTTAGTCCCGGCCGATTTTAAATAATCGTCGACCCATTCCTGTGTCAATACCTCAGACTCGACTAAATTCACTAACGCATTCGCCGACGCGTCTCCGTGAACCTTGCCTGACCTTCTTCTAGTCTGTCGCCATTTTAGTTGTGTATTTCCGCTCTTCGAGGAATAAATTATGCCCAGTACTTCCTTTGCGTTAACAAACGTCATCTCTCGCACTTTTTTTAATGTCACCTTATCTGCTGCCTCTATATAGATCGCGCCAGGTCCATCTTCACGTTCTGGAAACACCTCATAGTCGCGCAAATAACTTTCAGGGATAAAGGATCGACAAGTGCTAACAATGATAAACTGTCGAAAGCTTTCGAGCGAAGCAGTAGTTACGATTCGGACCATTAATGTATAAAAACATTTAGATGCTTATCAAGGTTGTGAAATAAACGGAATAATCTCTTTCACGAACACCAATAATTTCTGAATAGTTTCTTTGGGTCTTGTATATGATTATTTCGGCACCTCGGTGAAGTAAAGACATGCAAGGAAACGAGGCAGCAGTTGTACCAGGCCGACAACAACTAAGCACGCTGGACAAACTCCTAACTCAAGATCTACGTCATCTACTAAATCAGGAGGGCTAGTTTCGTCATCGTTTGTCCGTCCGGGACTTTCCATTATCACACATAAAAACCGAGGCTATCTACTTCTCTTTTCGTAGATAGCTTGTGTCTCATTAATTTGTAACACCAAACCCAACATGAACATTTTCACTACACTCATCTTAGCTTTTGGACCAGATTAAATTACTATTATACTGGACTGTTTACCAGAAATAATAGGCGCGCTAAAACAACAAGGGTGCGAGTATCACCTTTTTACCTACTTTTTTTCCCGGCCAAACCTGTCTCTTGTCTGCTAGTAGCATCTGCCCATAAATAATGAAAGTAATCCTTTGCAAAACCCGCAAGACCTATATGTTCTGCCCATATAGCGATTGGTTCAAATCTTCCAATATCACTTCTTCCTTCACCCAACAATATCATTACCTGCCTGCTGTCACCTATTACTCCTCCACCAAACATATTGTTTTTTAATCTAACATCTGCAATTCTAGATATCGCCCGAACAGTATCAGGGTTGGTTTGCTCAGATACAAGAACGGTTATCCTTACTCCTTTTTCGTGCAGGACTCTCAGCATTGGCTGTACCGGTCTTGCGATATCTTCCACGACTTGTGGTAAAGCTATTAACAGTTCGTGCTGGCAGGTTTGAATTATTTCACTTACTTTTGCCGCTATATTGTAAATTCCCCTAACAACCCAGATCTCCGGTCTTTCTCGTACACCGCTTTTCTCGTACACCGGCATTAACTCGCTTACAATCAAGCTTTCGTTGTCCTTAATGCCGTTTTCGATACGCATTCTCATGGCCTCAAGTGCAGTACGGGGTGATCTAGGAAAGAATATCTGCGGCCTAGAACTGTCAGATTCGGACCATCCTTTCTCTTCTAGGCCGCTAAGAACTTCATAAATCTTCGAGTAAGGTACACCCGACTTCTTGCTTATGTCAGACGCTGTTGATTTGCCGGTTTCAGCAAGAGCAATATATACCTTAATTTCGTAACCCGTTAAGCCAAGGCTCTCCATCGCTTTCCTTGACTTATCGCTTAGATTCATCTAAATATTTGAACTTGTCTTAGAGCACTAATATAAGTATGCTCTAAGCATACGAGCGACAGCGCGGAGAGAGTTGTTAACGCTGGGATTAGATAGAGCATATGTGCACTCATTATATCTGAATTCTGAGCAGCACAAATTGGACCCAAGCTAGAAGTGGGGTTGGTCTTCACTATGACTATATTGTCGAGGTTTACGAGGTGATGTAAGTTCTACTGGCTTACGTCGCTTCTGTACATTGTATATTTGACGTCCCCAATGCCATGCCATATATCATATCAAAAAATAACTTGCCTCACTAAATCCAAACATGATGCCTATCGTCTTAATAAAGGGCGATACAAGAATGACGGCAGATACACACCTAAGGCGGACCATCGGTCCATGCTTGAAGTGGTTCCGTTCTAGTACAATATGACAAAGTTGCCGCTTCCCACCTTCGGTTCTTTGTCGAACTGGGGTTTCCCGGGAACAATATGAGAAGCTCCTTCTCCATCAAACCTTAATCTGCAGGAAGTAACTAATCACCGTAGGAGTTGTCAGGTCATACTTATATATATAAAGCCTGCAGCAACAAGCCGAGTAGTAGTAGGAGTAGAAAGACAGTAAAATGGAACTAATTCAAATTTCTAATACATCCAGTAAGAGTTCTGGTTCAAGACGTTCGATAAGGTACACTCAGAGTATCTGCCCAGATTGCAACATGATCCTAGATGCAGAGGTTTTCGAAAGGGATGGCAAGGTCTTCATGACAAAGACCTGCCCGGCTCATGGGGAATGTGAGGAGCTGTACTTTGGATCGTATGAGATGTACAAGAAATTCAGCACATACTGGATGGATGGGAAGGGTGCTAAGGCTCCCAACGTTATGGTAGATAAATGCGCATGTCCAACCAATTGCGGTTTATGCACAAATCACCTCTCGCATTCTGGATTAGCTAATATGATTGTTACAAACAGATGCGACCTTACATGTTGGTATTGCTTCTTTTACGTAAAGAAGGGCCTAGAAGGAGCTTATCTTTATGAACCAAACTACGAACAAGTTAGAGCGATGATGAAGACGCTGAAAGCGGAAAGACCCATCGCAGGTAACTCTATCCAGATAACCGGCGGCGAGCCAATGCTCAGAGATGACATAACTGAGATTATCAGAATAATGAAGGAAGAAGGCGTCGACCATGTTCAGATGAACACAAATGGTATTAAATTAGCTCTGTCGCCAGAAACTATGAGACAAGTAAGAACAGCGGGTGTGAGCAATCTTTATCTGTCTTTTGATGGTGTTACCCCTAGAACTAATCCCAAAAACCATTGGGAGGTACCGTATACATTGGAATCTGCACGTAAGTGTGGCATGACAGTAGTATTTGTTCCCACGGTAATCAAGTCAATAAATGACCATGAGCTCGGTGGAATAATCAGATACGCACAAAACAACATGGATGTAGTTCATGCAGTCAATTTCCAACCTGTCTCGTTGACAGGCAGAATGACGAAAAAAGAGCGCGAGAAATACAGAATCACAATTCCTGATTGCATTGAACGAATTGAAGAACAGACCCAAGGCGACATCCCAACGGATGCATGGTTCCCGGTTCCCTCGTGCATGCCTTTAACGAATGTAATCGAAGCTTTCAGCAAGAAACCAAAATACGAGCTTTCAATTCACTTTGCATGCGGTGCAGGAACTTATCTATTTGAGGACGCGCTGACTAAGAAGTTAACACCTCTTACCGCATTTGTCGATCTTAAAGGTTTACTAGAATACTTTGAAGAAAAAGCAGATGAAATTAGATCAGGTTCCAATAGATACTGGACGACTCTACAAGTTGTACGCAAGTTGAACCAATTCGTTGATAGAAGCAAGCAACCAGAGGGTCTCGATCTTGCAAAGATGTTTTCAAGTATATTACTAAAGCGAAACTTTGATTCAGTCGGTTCATGGCACGGAAGATCGCTATTCTTAGGAATGATGCACTTCCAAGATAAGTACAACGAAGATCTTGAAAGGTTGCAAAGGTGTGATATTCACTACCTGACTCCAGATCTAAGAATTATTCCGTTCTGTGCCTTCAATGTTATACCTGAGTGGTATAGAGATAGAATTCAAAAGAAATTTAGCACTCCCGTTGAGGAGTGGGAAAAGGCACACGGCCAAACTCTGGAAGCTGGCCTCTATAGGGGACTAATGAGAAAAGGTAAACCCGAAGCCCAGATGGGTTGTGCGGTATCAGAAATGCACAAGGCAGCAGCCGAGACATCAGGTGCCGTAGAGGATCACAAAGGCGTTGAGCTTCGCAATGGCATGGCTGGCGCGTGACAACAATATGCGCTCCTCTGCGTAAATCCTCTTTTTTTTCTAGAATAACGTTTGCAATGTTATCATGTTATCCGCATGGAACGATACCACTTCCAGTGTGATTGCCGTCATGGTGTATCTGACAATTGCAATACACAGTGCTACCTTCACTATTTAATTGCGATAAGGTTTAATTGAAAGGAATAGTTGCTTCCCATATGCCCACTATGAAATATATACAACTCGAACCTCAAGCGGACATTGCTATTATCAAGATTAATAGACCAGAGGCCCTAAATGCTCTCAACACTGATGTTATTCTTGAATTATCGCGTACAATTGACATCGTCGGCGTAGACGACGGTATAAAAGCTGTAATTATCACAGGTGTAGGCGAACGATCTTTCTGTGCAGGCGCAGATATCTCATATATGGTCAATATTACACCGATCATGGCCGAAAAATATGCTTCAGCTGCACAAGATGTCCTCAACAAGATCGAGAAATTAGAAAAACCCGTTATCGCCGCAATTAATGGATTTGCGTTAGGTGGAGGTTGTGAATTGGCTATGGTTTGCGACATTAGAATAGCTTCCAGTAATGCCAAGCTAGGACAACCCGAAGTCACGATAGGTATCCCTCCAGGTTGGGGAGGAACTCAGCGATTGTTAAGAATTGTCGGCCCGTCAAAGGCAAAAGAGCTGATCTTCACAGGTAAAACGCTAGCAGCCGAGGAGGCAGAGCAGATTGGATTAGTTAACAAAGTAATATCTTTAGGGCCGGATGATGTGTTACCACCAGATGCTCCAGATGGGGACAGTGTCAAAGAAAAAGAAAGGTCAAATCAAGTTGCTAGGATCCTCAACAAGAAGCTAATGGAAGAATGCCTCGCACTAGCGAGACAAATCACAAACAATAGTTTCATTGCTGTAAAAACTAGCAAAATACTAATCAACAAAGGGATGGATGCAGATATAAATACGGGACTGCGCTTAGAAATCTACGGCTGGGCATTATGTTTTGCTCATGAAGACAGGGAGAAAATGATGTCTGCATTTCTAAACAAAGGAAAGAAGTAAGAGAAGCCGATAGGTGCTGCCTTACTCATCTTAAGGGTCTAGTAGTACTCTTGCACCTTTGCTGGCGTGGCATGCTAAGGTTCTGCTTTGGACGTTCGCTTCTTTAAACCCTTCATTCATAGAATCTGCTACGCGTCTTCCAAATTTGTCATTTTTCAAAAATGAAATCATGGCTGGACCAGCTCCGCTGATTGTGACAGCAAGGGCTCCAGCCTCTAGTGCCTTCTTTTTAACTGCGTCATATCCGGGAATCAAATCCTTTCTAAGTGGCTCGACTATCCTATCGTCAATTCCTCTGGTGATCATTTCAACATCTTTCAAGAGAAAACCTGCAACAATAGTACTGGCATTAGAAACATTATGAACGACACTCTTCAACGAAACATTCTTGGGTAGGATGCCTCGCGCGACTTCAGTCTTTTTGTAGGGGACTTCGATTAAAGGAATTGCAATTATCATGAGGAGATCTTCAGGGGGTGCTAATCGGATAAATTCTAATCGCGGACTGGTTCTGACAATCACAAAACCACCGAGTAATGAACCCGAAACATTGTCATAGTGTTTGGCACCTGCACTGACTATTTCCCCTTGAGCTGCGTATTCGACCAGTTTAGTTTTTTCGATTTTAAGCTCAAATAGGCTGTCGAACGCAACTGCGGCGGCCACAGCCGATGCGGCGCTACTCCCAATCCCCATCCCTGCCGGGACTTTTTTCTCAAGATTGATATCCAAATTATTCTTTATACTAAAATCCTGCGACATCTTTTTGACTACCACACCTGCACAATTGTCTTCCACTTTTGAAGGAACACTTTTTACCGCCTCGCCTGAGATCCTGATCGTTATCTCTTCTGACTGCTCTGAGCGTGTAGTTATTCTAACTTTATCTTCGAAGGCGTCAAGACCCAGACCAAAGACATCAAAGCCTGGTCCTAAATTAGCTGTAGAGGACGGTGCTGCGGCGGTAACAGATGTTGATCCTAATTTGTGGTTCAGTCTTTAATTTCCTCTCCCTGACTGACAATTCTCGCTAGCGCAGCCGACAAATTGACCATGCCATTCAAGGTCATACTTGAAACGGCTATAAGGTTCTGATGAAATCCGCCCTTACTCATACTCCTGACCAGATCTTTGCTCAAAAGAGAATATTCTGCATCCTTCTCATTGTCGAGAGAAGATTCTAATGAAAGCGCAGAAGACGACCATTTCAGAATGTCTCTCAATTTGTCAACAATGAGGTCACGTTTGGTTAGAATATTAATCTGCGCAATCTTTAATCTCAATCTAACTGACGATGCGAGTAGTCCTATTGAAACAAAATTAATCGGAGATGAAACTAACATCCCATCATATATGAACAAAGTAACCTTATTGTCAGATTGAAAATTTGATACAAAATATGGACCGCTTGCTCTGAAGGCGAATAGCTCTATCTGTCCTGGTGTATCAATCAGGATATAATCCGGGTTCAAATTGTTCACTTCATCTTGAATCTCATCTAACCTTGTCGCGATCATATCGCTTGCCATGATTAGCGAACCATTTGGTCCAAGGTCATAGGTTTCCATCAAAGTGTTTATATCTATATAATCTCGGACGTCTACATCAGGCTTATATGGCAAATTCACGACACCAGGGTCGAGGTTAACACTAATCGGAAAGGATTTGCGATCCACATACCATTGAAGCAATCTCGACGTAAGGAGTGATTTTCCAGATCCCGCGGTACCAGTAATAAATATTGCATTCATATATCAGGGATGACTCATTACCGCATCTTGGTATATTTGCTTTCTAACCCCAAGGAATTTTTTCTTAGTCTACTTATCCCTTCTTGTCAAGTCCCCTCAGTTCTAGAGTTATTTTCCATACTACAAGGGGAATTCTTCATCAGACTCGGCTGTGATAACATGCTCACTTGGATTCTTCCGAGTTTGATAGCAGATTGCCTCTTAACAGTATAAATCATGGATGTTTTAGCTAATATCTAGACCGCGGCAACAGCAGTGGCTCAAGAGCCTGCGTCAGAGTAATATTGAGCACGAGATTAATTTTCATTCAATTAACTATTATATGCCTAACTTTTATCAATTAACTGACCGCTTTTGAACTGGAGACTGCTCGCCATACCTGCAAGTATTGTTCCGTTGCTTATAATGATCTTCTCTACTCATGTTTCTCCCACCAATATATTTGCAGTAGGGGTCATTCCTTTTGTAATGTCGTCAGTCTCAGTAATAGGTAGAATCATGCTTCAGGCGCTTCGGTTCGACTATTTTATCCGAAAATTTATAGGACCTAACGTGAGCACCACTGGAAAAATAATATCGGCCAGATTAGCGGGCGAATTCATAACGCAAACAACGCCTTCTTACGTAGGCGGAGAAATAGTTAGAATCGCTTTCTTAACCAAAAACGGTGTCCCGGCTGGGAATGCAGCATGGATTACCACAATGGAGATTATTGCCGACGTTTTTGTCGGGACTATTCTTGCCTTCATCGCAGGTGCCCTAGCAATTTACAAAGGGGGTGACTTTATTGGCATTGCCGTCATTCTAGTTGCGGTTCCGACATTCGTTTTTTGGCTTCTGCTGGTAGTGTTTTCTGCAAAACGCACCCTTCGATTGCCTTCTTTTTCATTAAAAGTGCTACAAAAGTTCATTGCAAAGCAAAAAGCAGAGCGACTTATTAACACGACCAATACTGCCATATTTGACCTATGTAAAATGAGTAGGCAGAATTTTAATTCAGTAAGGGCTGTCAAAATTTTTGCCGTCGGAATTGCAATAACATTTATGGCGTTCTTGTTGCAGGGTGCCTCGTTCCTGATATTGGCAAATGCTGTAGGCTTTAGGCTGGGTGTATTTGATTCTCTGATGGCGACTTCTGCATCTACCGCGTTGTCTACGTTACCAATTACAATAGGAGGTTCTGGACTTGCAGAACTAGGGATTTGGGCATATACTTCTCATTTTACGGGGATCCCATCTTTTGCAAATGTAGTCAATGATTCACATTTGAGCTTGATTATAGCGTGGAGAATAGCATCATATCATGTGCCGCTGCTGATAATGTGGGTTGCCCTCATGAAACTAACGATGACGAAAATTTCTATTAAATCGCTAACAAAGAAACATAATTTATGGGATGTCACTCATAAGACCTCTACTGACGAAACTGAAGGCACTAGAGGGTAGAAAACATATTCGCTTATGGTTCAGTCCCTATGAAAAAATTTAACGGCCGAGTAGTTCTGATCATAGGGACGGTGTCTGGAATCGGGAAACAGGTGGCAATTGATTTTGCAAATAACGGTGCAAGAGCTGTAATTTTTGTTGCACGGTCTGAAAGAAGTTTGCGGGGCAGCAAATTCTCCTCGGCTGGAAATTACGGTTCCCTTTTATTTTAAGGTGGCTGTTTGGTTAAAGCAGACCCTCACTGACGTAGTTAATCCTATCATGGGCACTGCTCTAAGAGAGAAACTAAAGTAAGCCCTGCTGTACTGAGCATTGTTCTCTAGACCTCGTCGATATCATTCCCGGCTGCTTCCGCAGACATTGGAGGAGAGGAAGAGACATCAGATTCGATTTCCATGAGCTGCAAATCCTCCAGCTCGAAACGGTAAATTGCATCCATATCAAGCGAAAATTTTGTTTTCAAAAATTCGACAAGTTTTGCACTTAAATCCCCTTTGAACATCTTTATTTTAAATTCATATACGAATCCTTTCCTAAACTCGCCAATACTCATTGATTTGGGAACATCTAACCCCTCGATGATAGTCCTGTTGTCAGGCAGAGGTTCGTAAAGCTGGATATCGATTTTAAAGTCGTTCTCATAAGTATCAAGAATATATCCTGATCTTTTAATAACTTGTTCATCTCCAAACTGAACTGATTTTATTTCGTGTTCTGCCCATTCAGGCAGCTTTTCTTCACTCGGTTTGTTAGAATCAGCCTTAGCCCTGCCCATATTAGTTATTTACGAATAAAATTAAAAAATCTTTATCTTGATAGGGTGCAGACATACTCTAATTATCTCTTTAATTAGCACAACAATTTATTAACTGCTCGATAGCTTGACTCGTATTTAGTAGGCCTTTACTCTTAGCATATTGCTCTACGATTTTTAACTGTTCAACGTTCAGGCAAATAGGAATAATTTTTTTGGAACTACGGTTCATCTTTCATTGCAAATGGGCCTAGACAGGGATTATAATCGTTACTATGTACATAAACCCATATATGCACGCACCCATAGTGGATTGTCTCGCTTATCCAGAAACGCAGCTGCTAAAGCCGCATTCTATGCACATATCGCATCCTTCAGTCATTATTAATTTTGCTCGGCAAGATGGGCAGAATTCGTTCTCAGTTAACCCATATTGTGAGCTTAAGGGATGTGTCTGCAGAGAAGCGCTCGCAGGTTCGATTTTCGAATGTTGTTGGCGTTCTACGCTGAGTACACCTTTTTCGAGGGGTTCGTCCGAATCTGGTCTTTGTATGTCCTTGAAAATTTTTTCTAATGCCTCTAGAACATAGGGTTCCGAAATATTTTCACGTATGTAGTCGATTGCATACCGACTAGGAACAACACTGAACCTCCGTTCCTTAGTGTTTTCACCGGTAATGTGTAGAACCTGCTCGTGTCTTGAGCCATCTCTGTATACAGTAACTCCCTTTAGGCCAAGATCATGTGATAGAAGATACGCACATTTTACGTCTTCTGCGGTTACATCTCCAGGCATATTGATGGTCTTGGCGATTGCATTAGCGATCCACTTCTGCCATATGGCTTGAGCCATTAGATGGTCAGTCCAGTGGATATCGATTGCAGTCACGAAAATCTTCTGTATCCATCCAGGGATCTCAGGTAGCCCACGCCCTGAACCGTAATTGTTTGCAATCTTACTAAGTATTTCATCGTCGTACAAACTATTTTCTCGCAATACGGCTTCAAACACTCTATTTGTATAAAAGAACCTGCCTACAGTGACGCGTTTTTCAAAAGCCACAGCAAATATAGGTTCAACACCATTCGAAGTGTCGGCAATCATCGACAAAGTACCTGTAGGAGCAATAGTTGAGGTCCAAGAGTTTCTGATCCCATGTTTCTTGATCTTTTCAATGAGCGAATTCCAGTCATATGTATGCATTTCCTTTGGTAGTTCGTAGTAGCCTGCGACCGGGATCTTCCCCTTGACGTAATCTGTCTCTTCCAACAGAGGAAATGGACCTCTTGCCTTGGCTATAGCAACACTCTCTTCCATGCTGTAGTATGACATAGTTTCTGCCAGTTTATACATGAATTCATAGCCGTCTTCTGAGTTGTAAGGAATTCTAAGTAAGAAAAGGAGATCCGCTAGACCCATTATACCGAGACCGATTCGTCTAGTGAGCTTGGTGTTCGCATCAATCTCGTCTACAGGATACTTGTTTATATCAATTATATTGTCTAGAAATCGTGATGCGAGTCTAATAGCCTGCTCATACCTTTGCCAGTCGAATTCATATCTCCCATCTGCCTTACGCTTTACAAAGTTCGCCAGATTTATTGAGCCCAAATTACAGGATTCATTTGGATAAAGTGATTGCTCACCGCAGGGATTTGTGGCGCGTAATGGTCCACCCTTAGCATTGATACACGGATTGTATTTATTTATGTTGTCGAAGAAGATAACGCCTGGTTCAGCACTCTTCCATGCGCTGAACGAGATTAAATCCATTAAGGCATGTGAATCAATTTGTTTTATCGGCTCACGGGTCCGGGGGTTGCGTAATGTATACTTAAGGTTTTTGTCCTGAGTTACGAGGGATCGCCAAAAATCATCCCAGACCCCGACGCTTACGTTAAAGTTTTCGAATATGCCCGGTTTTGTTTTGGCTGTTACAAATTTCTCTACATCTGGGTGCCATACCTCCAAAATACCCATATTCGCACCTCGTCGCTTTCCGCCTTGCTTTACAACATCAGTGATCGTGTCAATAATCCTCATGAATGAGGTGGGCCCAGATGCAACACCAGAAGTTGATGCGACAATGTCTCCTTCAGGTCTTAGATCGGAATAGTTTATTCCGACTCCTCCCCCTGATTTGAAGATCATTGCAGCATCAGTCGATGATTTCATGATCCCTTGCATATCATCTGGCATATCGAGAACAAAGCAGGCTGACAGCTGACCTAGCCGGCCGCCTGCATTCATTAACGTTGGTGTGTTCGGAAGAAAGTCTCGTGACACCATTAGATTGTAATATTCTTTGATCCTTTCTCCGTACGCTGCAAATTTACCTTCAGCGATTAGTCTAAGTAATTCCTTAAAAGTGATTTTCATATGTTCTTGCTTCGCAAGATCAATATAATGCCTAATAATCGCTTCAAAATGATATTTGTTCAAATAGTATTTGCCAATTTTTAACTTAAGATCAAAGTCGTTTAATTTGGAATAATATTTCTCTGCTTCCTCTACGCTTCGGTTATAATTCTTGTCTCTCGACAAAGCAAACAGACGAGAGTCATGCATGATGTCTGGGATCGCTACGAGAATAGCTACTCTTTCGAACATTTGCTTTGGACCCTCTACTATTTCATTATTACCATCCCTCAGCAAATATCGAGCAGCTAAAACCCTCAGAGAATTAATGTCAAAGGCCTTGTCTACTTCATCGAGGACCTTCTTGTTTAAAATCTTCATCTTCTCGTCACGAAGTTTACGTCTTTCATGTCTGTAGAGAATGTACGCTTTTGCTGTATCGGACAGACCTTCTTCTATGAGTATCGATTCCACCACGTCCTGAACGTCCTCGACACTTGGGATTTCGGTCGATCCATAGCCATGATGGATCATCTTTTGAACTACTTTGTTGGCCAGTTTTTCCGAGAGCGAAAAATCCGGTTTACCAGTAGCTACAAGAGCTTTGTAAATTGCATCCGATATCTTGAGTGGTTCAAAATTGACCTCTCTTCCGTCTCTTTTTCGAATACGAATAATCAAATTCTCTTTCTGGTCATTAAACTCAGTGACGCCTGCCATTCCGTTATTACGGCATGCTAAATAGATTTAAAAGTATTAGCTTCCTGAAAAATAATTGGTTAATTTGAAAAGAGGAATAAAAACATATTTGACACTATTTGTACTCATTGTTCAAAATAGTTAGTGAATCAACAGCATATGAGAGGACCCGCAGAACTCGCATCTTTCCAGATATCTCGAACCTGATCTTTTTCCACAGCTATTGCATACCATGAGCTTCACCATCGGACGGAAAAATGGGATACCCGACGCTGCTTCGATTGCTTTCTTTAGTTGCACATGATTAGATGCGAGTTCTGTTACGTCAAGAGTTATAGACAACCCACCACTCAGAAGCTTGTCAACTGAAAGACACTCTTCTATTAGAGACCCAGAATTATCATCATTGGGCATCAGTAATTGCTCACCATACAAGGTTAATCCCTGAGAATACGTCGTAGAGTTTTGTTGAGTCGACTGCAAATATGCCCTGCCATATTTATCAGAATCCAAAGCTGCAAATCTAGTCGCGCTGTCATCTGCTATCATTGCAACGCCAACCGAGCCTTCCCCAATATATCTTCCCTGATCGAGAGCAACGTCAACAGAAGTCTTCAGTACCTTTTGTAAAACCTCCATTCCGTTGTTCTTAGAATGGTGTCCCAAAATATCATTTACAGATTCTCGGGCACCTATAAGGTTAATTATGATGTTGGTCGTTCCTGATTGAATAAAGTCGGAATTGCCACTTAGGGCAGGAACAGTGCCTTTTCTAATGAGCTCTGCGACAGCCTTCTTTCTTATGTAGAGCGCCGCTAGCGCCGGCTTGATCATCAGAGCGAGTCTAGCTCGGAAATAAGTTTCATCTTTGTTCGACTGATATGCAAGCCTTGGAAGATTAATAGAGAGCGATTGCAAAGTTATAACAGTGCCGGAACTTTTGCCTCCTATTGATTTGCGGATACCGCTACTCGCTCTTAATCCGTCATCATGTGAAAGTGAGATAATTCCTCCACTTCTTACCAAAGACGCGATAGGGTCTAGATGATATCTAAGTTGATTTTGCTGATCATTCATATCACCATAGATTAATGATATGCCAATGCGTGGTACGGGAGTAGAATCTACATATTTCTGATAACCGCTCAATAACGCGGTAACCGACGTCGCATTCTGCCCATCAGCTGGAACTGTTATCGTGGTGGCGGGTAATCCTGACTGAGTATAGCTAGGAGCTATTGAAGACAACATAAGAGCCTTAGCAAATCGTGAACTAATTTCAGCAGGTTCTTTCGTTTGTTCCAAAATCATTGGAATAATCCCTTCAAGTACCACCTCTGTTGAAGCTTCTCTGCTCAGAAGAGAAATCAATAACGACAGGTAAGTCTCGAAGTCGTTCGAGTTCTTGATACCAGGCAAAGGCATCCTTGATACGTTCAAGAATTTCCCTTTAAGGTCCAGAGCGTTCTCACGGGAGTTAGTAACGTCTAGAAAAATCGTGTCCGGAATTAGGCCCCAAGTGCCGCTATTAGAAATATTCATCTCACCAGCCAAATGCATATCTGCAATGTCTTTCGGAAGAGTATTGATTAGGAGGTATTCAGAAAATATTGACTGCGAGGCTTTTGACATCAGAGTCTCAAGCCCATTCTTTGCCGCGTCTGCACTACTTAACATCTCGACAATGTCAGATGCGGGAAGGCCCAATCTCGCCAATTTATTTCTATATTCCTCATGCCCATGTTCAATTAGAACAGAGTTTACCGTCTCTCGAATTAATGATGAAGTAAGATAAACGGCCTGAAACTTGTATATCTTATTCTCAACTTCTTCTGTTATCTTATGTGCTTGCTCAAGGGGCATATTTGCTTCCCTTACTAGTGACTGTATTATCTTATTAGAGTTAAATTCTTCAATGGAAGGTCTTGTAGTCCTAACATACATTTTGCCACTTTCGATTATTGACCTTTCCTCTATCTGTCTTGCAAGGCTTAGCACGAGCTTACCGAGATTAGTAATTGTGTAGCGACGCTCTGCTTTGTTGAGTGCCACCAGGGACTGTCTGAGAAGTTTTCGTAAGTGATATGCGAATTTCCCAGATTCTTTTTTCGATTTAAATCCAGCTAGCGACTTTAACTCAGAGTATGTAAGTGGGCCCTTGGAATTCAAAATGCGAAGAATGTCAATTCGATTAGGACTAGCCATAACGGAGAAAATCATCCGGACTCGTTTTGAGGCGGATTCCAGCACTCCATCTCTTGTAGATTCCGCTTGTATTGGATATTTATCGTGACTCAACTGTTCCATTGCACCCGATATTCAGACTAACTGATTAAAACTACTTTGTAAATTATATTTTACTAATGGTATAGAAGACAGTAATCTAAAGAGGACTAAGTTTAACCTTCTATCATTATTTGACCTTTGTCCGATACCTCTTCCTCATAGAACTGCTTATCCATTCTCTTATCCAGAATGGCCGATGGAACTTCAGGAAGCTTTGTCTTTGCTTCATTCTCGAGTATCCCTTCTATCTCATTTAGGATTGAAAGAGCGTCTTTATCAACGGGTGTCGAAAACTTACTTCCAACGTCCAACTTAATATCTGAATTAACCAAGACATCGGAAGTCATCGTTTGCATTTCGGAGAACACGCTCGAAGCCGCTGGAATTACCTTGGAGATATCTCTTTGGATATCCCTGATCATCCCGATAGTAGGGTTGATGGTTTCCAAAACCATGGCAAATTCGTTAACAGTACTGAACCGAATCAGCATGACCTCTAATGCAAGGCCTGCGTTTTGTGTTGTCCGTTGAACATTGCGAATATTTGATAACTCTCCTGCAAGAGCTTTGGCTCGGGAGTTATTGCCAGACTTGATATTTAATACTATTTGATGTTTAAAATTTTTATCCATTCTTGAGAACTTTTCATCGAGCAGCCTTAATCGAGCGAGTTGATTATTAACTATTGACGTAGCCTTTTCCATATCGCTTTTGAATTGTTGCTGATGTTGATCCATTTGTGGACGAATTCAGGTTAGTCTAAAAAATGTTAAGAGCGAGCGTTAAACTCTATATACAAATAGCTATCAAAAAGTTAATCTACCAAATGTGCAGTAGACCGACGCTAATACAACTCTTGCTTATAGTAATTTGTATTGGTAGGATTCTAATAGCGTTGCTTGCTGTGTGGGTGCAATTAGCGGCATGACACGATCTAGACTTTTTGCAACGTCAAACCATGTTTTGGGTGATAATCTAATACTCTGACTCTTGATCCGAGCGGTAGGTCGGAAGCTGATGTTACTCCGGGTAGGAAACCGGATGCATTGAAATCTGTACCATCAACACTGAACACAACCCACGCATATGATCCAGCATCCTCAAATCCCTCCGGTGCTACGGCCTGAATTGTGTACGTCACAACCTTACCTGTTCCTTCCAACTCGTTAATCTCAAATTTGTGATTAAAGCATTTTTCACAGTAATATACTGTAACAAGCATCAAATGTCCACAACGCGAGCATTTATTGGAAAGTATCTTGTGTCTTCGTGCAGCCATTATAAACTTTTCACGAGGATTCGAATCTTGTTCTTGCTGTCTTGTCTTTGATAATTCCATTCATTGAACCCTCTTAAAGATATGGACGGCAGCACTTGCACCAGTAGCTCCGAAGTTATGTGTAAGTGCCACTTCTGCATCCCTAACAGTTCTTTGCTCAGCTTTACCTGTAAGTTGTTCGAAAACCTCTACGACCTGACCTATGCCTGTTGCGCCGATTGGATGACCTTTTGATTTTAATCCACCTGAAGGATTAATGGGAATTTCTCCGTCTCTGGAAGTTGCTCCCTCTCTGACGGCATTGGCTCCGGCTCCTTTCTTAAAGAACCCGAGGTCCTCTATATCAATAAGTTCAGCGATTGTAAAACAGTCATGTACTTCAGCAAAATCGATATCCTTTGCTGTGATGCCGGCCATTTTGTATGCCTGATTGGCCGCGGCTACGGTACTTGGGATAGTTGTAATATCATCACGACCCTGGACGGCAGCCGGAGATGCACCTCTACCTGAGCCAATCACCTCAATAAAAGGCCTACCACTTTTCTTCGCAAAATCTTCACTACAAAGTATGATTGCTGACGCCCCATCAGAAAAAGGACAGCAGTCATAGAGCTTTAAAGGCGAAGCCACGACAGGAGATTTCAATACGTCGTCAATCGTAATTTTTTTCCTGACATGAGCTTTTGGGTTCAGAATTCCATTTTCGTGATTCTTTACTGCAACGCGTGCGAGGTCTTCCTCGCTCGCTTTATATTTAGCCATATACGACCTAGCAATTGACGCGAATAATCCGGGGAACGAAGCACCATTTCCGCCTTCGTAAAAGAAATCTGAACAATAAGAGAATAAAGTAGTACTCTGGATTGTTCCAGTATGGGTTATTTTCTCCACGCCTAATCCCAAAATGCAATCATAGAATCCAGCGGCTACGTTCGCGTATGCTTCTCTAAACATAATAGAACCTGAACCGCATGCCGATTCTATTGTTAATCCTGGCACCTCTGGGACACCCAGGTTACTCATAATGACTGGCGCCATATGGACTTGCCTATCCGTCACTCCAAAAACATTAGAAATGTATCCTGCCTGGATATCCTTAGGTGTAATACCAGCTGAATCAATTGCGTCTATGGACGCCTTCAATGCAATTTCGATAATGCCTTCGTTTAATTTACCGTATTTGGTACTGCCTGCACCGAGAACGCAAACCTTATTTGGCATTTATTAAAAACTACCTGTTCGAGTTATAAAAAGGTTAGAGTAGGCCATATAACGATGAATAATTCTGCGTCACTGCCGTTCTTTACAAACCAGCGCCATCTTTGTTGAGCAGTTGATCATTCGAATAGCTGAGAAGGTAGCTGTTACTTGCCTTGCGCTGAAGCTAGAATCGGCACCAATTGTCTATTATAAAGAGACAAGATTACATTTATGTGAACGCACTAATATGGTTGCGATACACGTCGGTTCGACGATTTTTCAAAAGAGGAAGTGATTTTCGAACGTTTTGTACTCTCGATATATCGATTTCAACAACTTCCATCCCTTCTCTATTTCCCATGTCCAATACTACCGTACCAAATGGGTCTATAACCATGCTCCTTCCGGAGAAGATATTGCCTACTTGATCTGGAGCCGCCATGTAGAGGCCATTCTCGATGGATCTGGCTTTGAGAAAAGTTTCCCAATGTTCTTCCTTCATAACTCCTTGAAACCATGCCGAAGGAGCGGCTAGAATTTCAGCGCCTTGCACTGCTAAGATCCTAGACATTTCGGGAAAGCGTATATCGTAACAAATCATCAAACCGATAGTTCCAGCCGATGTGTGGTTAGGTGCTTCAATACTATCCCCAGCAATCAGTTTAAGAGATTCTTTGGATCCTAACGCATCATATAGGTGTACTTTTCGATAATGTGAAATGATTTTTCCTTTACTGTTTATCAAAACGGCCGTGTCATATACACGGTTTTCAGAAAGTCTGTCGCTTTTTTCATAGATTGTTGCCACAACGTTGATATTATAACTCCTTGCTGTGCTACATAGCTTCAAGATAAATTTGCCGTTTTTCGCTGACTCTGCTATCTCCGCCAATTGTTTCGAAGATTGCCTAGCTGGTGAAAACGCCATCTGAAATTCAGGGAAGCATATCAGACGTGCCTTCCTTTTTGCCGCTTCTTTGATAAAATCTACCGAAATCTTTAGATTTTCTTCTTTGTTCGACGATGACTTCATTTGCACGATTGCGACACGGTGGGACTTTCCCATAATCTACCACTCGATCACAAAATTAAAAGTGTGTTGGTCAAAAAGGCTCGCCTGAGATAAATAAGTTTTGTCTTGGCTTCGTTAAATAATACAATTACATGTCCAGCAGTCAAAGAGCTGTACTGTAGGATTAGTTATTGCCCCTTTGCAAATTCCTATCAGTATCTATATTAACCAATGAGGCAAAAGTGAACCTGACATATAAAAATCATTCATCCAATCGCCAATTGTCAATCCTCTTGGTACTGCTGAGACGTGTCATCAACTATACTCATGGGAATCATGTGGCACTACTTCACGCTTCATTGGTGTTATTCTCTTCGGTATACACAAATTTGAACAAATTCGTGTGTTACTCCTTTATTAGGAGCGCATGAATTCCCCCAACTGCATAAGCTAAACCTATCAAAATTCGAGACAAAAAAACAGCAAGATCATGCTTCGAAACAAATAGAGTCATATCAATCAATATCGAAATAGGAACCGAAGCAAGAGAAATCAAACCGACGATCATTTGTTCACGGTTGCTAAGGCCATTGTATTTTTTCATCAGTAGATATGTAGACAAATTCCCTAAGCCTATGCCGACGAGGATCAGGTACTGGTACATTGACGGAAACACGCCTATCAAGGCGAAGGGAGCAGCCCAACATAGTCCATTTATAGCCTTTGCACTAGAGGGCCATTTCATACTATTTCTCATTCGAGTGCGTACAGCAACAATCACTCTACGAAATTTCCGAAAATTTGCTCCAAATGTAACACCGAAACTAGCCAGCCAAATTAGTGCAATATAATAGATCGGAGCGTTATATTTGGCTGCGACTTCACTAAGAAGCGTGCCAACCACTACTGCGACGGATACGGCTATAAAAAGTAGCCCGAAAGCCTTTTTCGCCTCTAGCGTTTGCGAATCTCTTTGCACGAACGAGGAAACTCGATAATTATAATTTATGAATGTTTACATTCAAACTGCATGAACCTATACGGACAGTTACATTATATTAACAGGCTTCCAACGAAAAAATCCTAGTCTCAGCATGGTCATATTCGGTCCTGTTAGATCTTTCAAATCTTATTTATGTATCATGAGCAAAATACACTAAATCAACGAAATTTGAACATGTTTTTAGACAGTCTGCATCTTAACAAAATATGTTCACCTCGTCGAATGTTGCATACTAGTATAGGTGCTAGTCTGTTCCAAATGCTTGTAGCAATCTTCGTTATTTGTAGCTGTTATCGCGTGTAGATATGGATGCTTAGAATTACTCGGAAAACTTAGAATTAATGTTATAAGTATGTAGTTATATGATTACGACCTTACAATTAGTGTGATAGTCGTTAGAAACTGGAGAGATGTTTACCCTACTATAGCACACAAGAGCGGGGTCGATTGGAGATTACTTTCTATGCTTAACAAAACCAGCGGCGATATAGATGCTGAGGTTGAAGAAAAATATAAGTGCCTTAAAGCGATCACGTACGTTTCTTTAGCTCACTTACAGCCCACTCTTTCTTACGAAAAACATCAGCACCAGGATCATGAAGAGTTGTATTATATTATCAACGGAAAGGGCAAGATCAGAATAGGGGACGAAGAAAGTCTGTTCAAAGACGGAGACATTATCTATATTCCAGAAAGAACGGGGCATACCATAACAAATAACGGCGAAGAGACGATCGAGTTCTTGGCATTTGGCGGATTCATGAGCATAAATTCCCAATCGGAAAAAGTAGCATATATGCCCCATTGATTGACTGTGAAGGAAATTTGGTTTAAGCACCACCTTGACTTATTTCTTCTGTAATGAATGAAATATTACTAGACTTTATGTTTTGAAAGTTTTTTCGCCATAACGTAGTCTACAAAATAAAACAAATAAGCTCTTTCATTTATTTTTATTATCCAGGGTATATGGGATTCTGTCTTAGTCTTTTGCGCTAATTCAAAACCTGAATTCTCTACCATGGTCCTGAAGGTCTGGGCATCAACTTTTTGACTTGGGTGTGACTGGCGGTTATAATCGTAAGGGTCAGCGAATAAGACTAGCGCATGAGGCTTTAATAGCCAGTGGATAGATGAAAGTAGGTCAGTCGCTTGGACAAATTCTAATAAATTAAGTGCAAGTATCAGGTCAAATTTCATATAATTAAATGGCGCGTGCAATGAATCTGCTACACAAAACTCAACATTTTCTTGTTGCGACGTCACCAATCTTCTCCTGGCCTCCTTGATAAAGGAGAAGGATAGATCAATACCAACTACAAACGCATACTTTTTTGCGAGCTCTAGGGTACTATATCCCATAGAACACCCCATGTCAAGAGCAACTCCATCCGTTTTTGGGCTGACTGCATGCACGATTCTGTTATAGAATTCATTCGGCTTTAGGCGCCATTTGAGTGTACTTAGAAGTCTATCCTCAGACGAATGATCATATTGAACCCATCGATAGGGAACAAACCAGGGCCCTCCTTCTTCATATCGATCATCCATGGCTTGGCCTGACGTAATCTGCCCTCCATAGGCTTTGAGAAAGTTTTTCATCTTGTCCGTTTTGCTATTCAGTATCAAGTTGCCGAAAGTTGCCACACGACACTCGGCGTATTTTACAAAGTTTTTTACTACTACCGCTACTCCTTCTACTATTGGGTACATTGTTTGACATGTATCGCATTTAAGAAAGCCCTCTTCACATTCATTATCTTTGCCTTGAAGAGTCTCTAATGAAAGACGAATTTGTTTATCAGTATGTTGTGGACATACTAAATGGTGGGAGAATTGTGTTCTCATTTTTTTTCCTAAT
>WJXE01000300.1 GCA_009665115.1 Nitrosopumilales archaeon | reverse complement strand
AAATACATCAATCAAGGATTACAGGAAAAACAGCTTTGTATTTATGCTTCCGTTGATGCTTATAATACATCACACTTATCAAAGATATCCTGGCAAATTAAAGATTACGAAGAAAATATCACTAAAAGAAATTTGATAATTTTAAATCTGAAACCATTTTATGATTCTGCATTAGCAGGAGATTTAACACCTTTTAATGAGTTTTACATTCAATTACAACAAGAACTAAAACATAGAGATGGTAAGAACGGAGTACTTATTGTTGCTGATTGTGCTGATAACCTCTTTAGGGATAAAAACTTTGATCAATGCAATATAGTGGAGAAATGGTGGCAAGACGTTTATATAAAATGGCTACAGCAACAAGAAAAAACAAGAGCACAAAATCAAAATCATATTATTAATGTTATATGCCCACATTCAGGCTCATTATTAAGCAAGCACCCATTTGACCAGCACAAGCATCAGCTTTCTCATAACCACAGCATAATTATTGATACGGCCGGTTATTTGTTGACACAATATGCAACGGCTGCCTATAAAGAAAAAAAGGTTCAAGTTGCACAGTCATCATCGCGTGTTTCTTCTTCAATAGAAGAATTACCAATAAGGGTTCTTGTTGCAGAACCTGACCCGGATCTTCAACAGATGTATAGTATTTGGCTACGTTCTATGGGTTTCAAAGAGATAGTGATTACAAATGGCGGCAAGAAATGTTTAGATGAGATTCTGAAAAGCGCAGATGTAGACAAAGACAAGGACAAGACAGACGGATTTGACATAATTATATTAGATACGCATCTAAAGGATATTCCTTGCATCCAGGTTGCTAAGGAGATTGCCAATACAAGGCCAGACCAGCAAATTATATTCACATCCACTTTACCGTCTGATATTATTAGACAAGACATTGACTCAATTGGAATCAAGAACAATAAAGGGATATTAACGAAACCATTTAGATTTTCTGACTTGTCATCTTTGATTGGTAAGAATATTAGGAACAATAAGGTTGGTTAGATTAGTTCTATGTTCTATCCCCTTATAGGTCGTTGATATTGTAGACTAACGTCATTCTGAATCCGTGATGCTGATGATGTAGTAAATGCTATCTTATAATGTATATCCAACGCAAACTATAAAATTGACGTCTGAAGGCCAAAAGTACCTAAATTAGGTGATGAAAATGAATTGAGTAAGAGTCTACAACCTAGATAAATTCTTGATGAGAAGTGCCTCGTAATAAGTAGTTGTTCTGCTGCTATAAATGCGTTGATAAACGAATCCACAACCCCAAATTTTAGTCAAAGTTCGTTTCTGAAGCTCTACATCATAATTTAGAGTTGCGATTTCTACACGGAGATTTTGAAATATTCTATTTATATCCAAGTGACTCACGTATATGAATCACGGAAGCAAACGGAATCTCCAAGACTGAGATAGTACATGGAAGTGATAATGTTGTTGAGGGGCTAGCACAATTTATGTGCAAAGCGAAACTTAGAATCGATGTTTGCGTAGACCATACACGGCCATATTTAGCTATAGAAATTATACGACTGAGGGACGCATTTATTGATGCAAGGAGAAGGCACGTAACAATAAGATACATTACCGAAATTACGAAAGATAATCTTCATTATTGCAAAGAGATGATCTCAGTAGTTGACGAACTCCGCCACTTGAATGGTATTAAAGGAAACTTCTACGTAAGTGAACAAGGATATGCTGCACCTTCTATTCTTCATGAGAAGGGAAAGTCTTCAGAAATGATGATTTATAGCAATGTTAAAGAAATTGTAGAGCATCAACAGTACATATTTGATAGTTTCTGGAATACATCTACTTCTGTTGAAAGAAAAATAAGAGAAATTCAAAGTGATATTAGTTTAGGTATAACAGAAATTATTGATAACCCCTTAAGGACTCAAGAGTTATTTATTAACTTGGTAAAATCTGCCAAATCAGAAGTATTGCTAATTCTTCCTACGGTCAATGCATTTATGCGTGAACATAGGATTGGTATAATAGAGTTATTTAAGGAACTATCAACTACGCCCGAAACAACAACACAAAGAAGAAAATCAGTCTCAGCCTTAGCCACATCAGTATCAGAAGACAATCAAGAAAAAGAAGAAGAAGAAAGAAGAGCCATAAATATTAGGATTTTAACTCCTACCAATGAAGCAATTGACAAAATAATAGAGGAAATGAAGGTAACAACTACTATATCTACAACAAGCGTATCAAAGCAAGAATCGATATTTCCCCTTTCTTTAGATAACGACAGTAACGCTTATCTTAAAATACGACATTTAGGATCACAACCAGAATTTAATGTAACTACAGTAACAATATTGGTAGTTGATAGAAAAGCATCATTAGTCATTGAAAAAGTAGATGATTCAAAAGAAAGTTTTATAGAAGCAGTAGGATTATCAACTTACTCAACAAGCGAACCAACAATAATGTCTTACCTTTCAATATTTGAGAACTTTTGGAATCAGCTTGAGTTATACGAAAAGTTAAAAGAACATGACAAAATGCAAAAGGAGTTTATCAATATAGCAGCGCATGAGCTTAGAACACCCACACAGTCTATCTTAGGATATGCAGAGATATTGGAGATGGAATCTGAAGGAAGCAGACAGCTTGTAAATCCAATAATTCGTAGTGCAATAAGACTTCAAAGGTTGACAGGAGATATACTGGATGTAACAAGAATTGAGAGTCAGACACTACGGCTACACAAAGAGGAATTTAATTTAAATGAGTTGATATCCACTGTTATTCAAGATTGCAAAAGTCAGATAGACAGCGAGAAAATAGAATTAGTATATGAACATCGCAGTGTCAATAATATAATTGTAAATGCGGATAAGCATAGACTAAATCAACTAATATCCAATTTAATTAGTAATTCTATTAAATTCACTCAAGGAGAATGGGGAATCATATCC
>WJXE01000299.1 GCA_009665115.1 Nitrosopumilales archaeon | reverse complement strand
TTGCAGAGCATTATATGATAGAAAGTCCATGATACGGTATACCTTCTTGCTTAGGAAGCTAGATAGAGGATTTTAAAAAAAGCTGTGGCCTCCCGGGAGGTAGGCCAGCTACCAGGCTATATTGACGTATAGATTGCCAAAGACCGTAGCAGTCTCGTTTGTTACAAATCAGACTTATCTTCAAGCTGGTGCGTCTTGATATCATCTGCAACCTCAGCTCGAATCTTTGCGGTCATTTCTTGAGTCATTTTATTACAATTGATAACAAAGTCTAGAATAACTGCGAGTTCTTGGTCAGTGTACTTTGAATAGAGTTTTTGCCCAGCTAGCTTTACGGGGGCAAAAAGTGGGCCTATCTTAGCCATAGCTTTATCCAAAAGCGGATTTATGAATATCAATCGGCGGTCATTTGGGTCTCTTTCACGCTTAACATAGCCTGCTTGTTCTAATCGATCCATGACGCCAGTAATGGCTCCGGTAGTGAGACCTGTCTCGTCCGCTAACCGACCAGCTGTAATAGGGTTTGTAGCTCTGATGATAATGTCCAGACACTTATGGTCGGTCGGATTAAGTCCAAGGCGTTCACCGATAAAATGGTGGAAAATGACTGTCCGCGTACTTAACTCACGCATTTGTTGATCAATTGCTTCCCTTAGCTCAGATTGCGGTAAAATATCCACATCATTATCATTTCCCATACCATGTTATAATACATTAGGATATAATATGTTTGTTGAATTGATAGATGGTATTCCAAACTACTTAGAGAGTAAGATATTTATAATCTAACGTAAGTATAGATGACAAGATATGGAGTTAGTTAGATAGTACTACTGAATTCAAATGAGAATAATCCTGTCGCGTCTTCATGAATGATGGCGCAAGAACAATTTTAGAAACTGCTGCTATAGGAAGCATTGGATGTGATCTTATAGAGCAGCTGCAACGGCGTTAAAGCCCTAAGACTGAACACTCGAAGACATTAGGAGTTCAAGAAACAGATCACACACCAGCTGTCTAATAACAAACCATTTTTTTAGGCCAATACCTTATATATTTACAGGGGGTCATTCAGTCATCTCGTTATTGGCAATATGTGCTGTTTAGACATTAAACACGTCTATTAGCACTATGTGCATCATTTCTTTTTGAAATATTCCTTCATAGGTTCCCAATAGTAATCAATCCATCCTTGTCTATAGGGTTCTACTTGTTCGGCAGGAACTTTAGAATGAGTCATTATTAATTCAGTACCCTCTTCTTTTGAAATGAATGATAATTCCAAGATTGATGGTGGATAACCTTTAGGCCATTCAGTTGTTGTCCATTCTTGCATTATTTTCGTTCCTTTTCTCAATTCCAAATTCTTTCCAAAGATGTAACCATCCCATGCTGTAAAGTTTCCTCCTACTTTTGGATTGCAAGTTGCCTTTCCACCTGTAAAGTCTGAATGTTTTTTTGCATTTATGTAGGCATCGTAAACCTGAACAGGTTTTGCAGGAATGAACACCGTCTGTTTAATAACCTTGATATTTTCTGACAACTCGATTCATAGTTGATTGGCGTAAATGTATTTTTAAGACTTTGGATGATTCTGGCTACAATTGTATGCAATTCCGCGAAAATAAGTATAGGAAAAAAGTGACTTGAAAACGCTAAGATTGTAAGTGACGCGGCAAAGAAAATCGATCTGCAAGGACCATTGACCGGCAATATGACTCCTTCAAGTGGGATTTGTTATCTATCGTTAGTTCTGATGTCTGATGAATGTTGAATTTCCACTTAGTTTACTTTCTTTTGAGGCTACCCTTTCGATTTCGGATGGCCAATGTTTACATCAAATGATGGTTTTTGAAGAGGATTATGTTACTCGCTCATACAAACCATTAATTTTTAAAATCTTGAACTAAAAGTATTACAAACCTGATCATCCTCCGAATGTCGGCTTAGCAAAAACTAGGAATACCACTCAACTACCATACGAAGGTGTTTAAGGATCTTCTGACGTGGGGGAAGTAATTAGCAGTAGATAGGAAAAAGCTAAAACTACTTTTTCTTACTTTTGAATTGGGATTATCTGATGAATATATATGAATATATATAATATTATCCTGAGAATACTCGACTGCTATACAACTATTGTCCATATAAGCAGGGAATAGAAAGGCAACCAAATTCACGTAAATATCGTAAGAAATTTCAGAATACTCACTTAAGCTTGGTTCATATGCTATGAATTTTCTACTATTCTATTATTAGTCTGTCTCTCTATTTTCTCCAAGCTCTTTATCAAGCTGATTTTTTAATGACGTGTATCTAGTAAACTTCTTGTCCCAGTTAGAAAAGAATCTTTGTTCACTTAATCCAATATACAACCACATTGAAGCCAACATTATTGAAACTCCAATAAAAAACAGGAGAAAAAGGCCTACATCTGGGATTCTAAACAAGATTCTATTCATAAAAAAAGGATGAATTACGAAGACTGCAGCCAACATTAAAGACAAGGGTGCAAGAATAAATGAAGATAGTATCATTACCTTAAACACACTTCTTGTTGTATTCATATGAGATATTAGTTCATCTAGTAACTCAACGACACTAGTCTTATTTTGATCCTTTATAGAATTATTTGAATCATTGTCATTACCATCTGAAGAAGCCATTTCTATAGAGTTCTGTGATCTAACGCCTCTTAAAATACTTGGCTAACCATGTTACTCATCTCACAAGAATCACTTTTCTTTTTAGGAAACATTTGCTCGTATGGCTCCAAAATTCTTATGCAAAAGTCTTTTCCTTTTTCTGTAACACTATATTTTACTATTTTCTTATTACCCCATGGCTCTTCTCTTCTTTTAATAATTCCTTTTTGTTCCATGTCTTCTAGTATTTCTTTATGCTTCGCAAGGTTAAGTCCAGTGTAGCTTAATAGAGTAGTCTGGTTAAGCTCACCGTATTCGGT
>WJXE01000298.1 GCA_009665115.1 Nitrosopumilales archaeon | reverse complement strand
GTACAGACCACACTATAATTACATGGGGCGGTCCTATTGCAATATTCAGGTGGGACAACATAAACGATATGGATGTTATTGATCTAAGCATAAGAGAAATTCAACAGCCATCTTAATTCATTGTGAATAGAGTACAGAAGTTCAGCTGACAGAATACTTGATGTTAGCAATGGTTCTGCTGAGAAGATGGAAGCCTTTCAATTGTAGTGGAGTTCTTAAAAGCATCTATGTTCCGAACTAACCGTAATTCATACAACCAGAATTCCTCGTTCAAAGATATCGAACAATTCTATCAAATTACAGTTCGGCTCCTCCAGTATTTTAATCGTATCTTGTAGCGCTTAGATTAATGCTACAAGGAGTTATAATTATAATTATGTTAATTTTGTGCTAAATTTAATGAGCGCCTTGTCACTTGACAAGGAGTATATTATAAGCACTATTAAAATGATAAAAGTTAACAGAAAATTATAATCGCGAAGTAATTTTAATTCTTTGAATCTAAAAACATTTTTCTAAAGAGCTTTTATATTCAAATATTTTTATCAACCATAATTTACCTCGTTGTTTAATGATATAACTTGATACTTTTTACTATTAGGGAATCGTGAGATAAGTGTAAACAAGTGGAACGTAAAACCGTAAGGCAGGTAACGCAATCTAAATTCAAAAAAACATCTCCCCAGGAGCGACTATATATAAAGACGATTTCTATCCACAGTATCTCACAACTGGAGGACTTGAAAGAAAATCTTTCAGGTAAGGAGCCCATAATCCTAATTGCCAGAATAGCACCAATAGTGTCAAGAGATCCAGAAGCCGCAAGCAAATTAGTGAATGAGCTATATTCGACAAACATAAAAAACAGTTATTCGGTTTTTCGTTTAGGAGAAGAAAGATTTATGGTCATCCCCAATAATGTGCAAGTAGAAGGTATTTTATTGTAAAATGGCAAGTAGAAGATATTTTATTGTAAAATGGCAAGACGAAATTAGTCTATTATTAGGTATCTATTAAGCTCCAGTTGTCGGTGCCTATCATTGATTGTAACGTGTAATGTGCAGTATATCTACAACTTGCTTTTTGACCGGTCAGACCTCAAATTCAAGTTGTGCTGGTCCTTGGGTAAAGTCTGGAGAATTAGAATTTATCTGGACCTTCTACAATTGCATTTATTCTGCAGTGCGGGTGATGATATTAGAAGTGCACGTGGATAGACATCATTCTATGTCCGATGCAGCGTACAAGTCAGAATTAGAACTATTTACTAATGATGTTTGCTACTTATTTAAGAGCATCAATACATAAAGTGTCACTCTTTTAATGACGGGATAAAGCAAGACCGACGGTTCCGCTAGAGAAGGTTAATTTATGGACATTAGCTCGTTTGCTAGAGGATTTAATACCAGAATTTAAAGCGAGTCGTGATGGTGACTATACTTTTGGTCCGATAGTGAAGTTGAACTGCACCTGTTCGAAATAATATATACTATATTTGCATGGCTATTTGCATCAATAGATATTTCTCGGCAAAGACTCGGTCGTGAAAGAAGGAGGATTATTTCTTATTTGCGTTCCTTCACTCTTCCGCGGCCTGTCTTTCTTGGAGCTATATTTCCAACCTTGCGCCCTGGCGGAGTGGTTCTGCCCACAGATGATTGGCGCCCTATATGCTGATGTCTACCTCCACCATGTGGATGATAGACCGCAGCTTGTGCGATACCTCTGACAGTTGGATATAATCTCCCATGCGCCTGCATATATTTAGCTCTGTTTCCTGCCTTTAGAAATGGTTTCTCCGTTTTACCTGCACCCGCAATAATCCCAATCATTGCTCTACATTTTGGATTAACTATAAGAAACTTGCCAGAGGGAAACTTTATCGTTACACCCTCAGAACCATGAGCAAAAACAAGAGCAGAAGATCCTGCAGCCTTAATTAATTTGCCGCCGTCACCAGCGTTCTTCTCAATATTGCAAATTGACGTTCCGTCCGGAATGGCCTCCAATGATAAAATATTTCTTGCAGTTGCTGTCGCTCCAATACCCAATTCAATCTTCTCTCCGACAGCGATACCTTCTGGTGCAGGTACATATGAATAATTACCATTATCAAAACGAATTTTGGTCAGTGGAGCATCCCTTCCACGTTCATGTACGATATCAACAACTAAGCCAGAGTGATGTTCTCCTAATTTGAAATTAGGATATTTGGCTGGAGCAAGCTTTCCGACTGTAATTGCTCTGAATTGCTTTCCTCCGCGCCCTCTTCTGCGGACTAATGGTCGCTTTCCCAAAACTGATCAAAGGAACCACCAAATCAGGTGATTTTAAGTTTGTGCTAAAATCAAGGAATATGATGCACATATCATATTTTGCTGTTGGTTATTATACATATTTTTAGCGAATTAGCAAATTGCCGCGAAACGTAATAAGGTATAAAGATGAGTACGTCCTAGGTGTCATTGTGAGCCAGAATACTCTATCTCTAAAGGTACTGGAAGCCTATACTAGGGATGTGGGTCGTGGAGTAGCTCGTATTGACTATGATTCAATGGATTCTTTAAGCGCATCTACCGGTGATGTTATTGAAATTAGAGGCAAACGTAGAACGGTTGCCAAATGTTTACCACTTTACCCTTCCGATGAAGGAAAGGGAATAGTTCGAGTTGATGGTTTAGTAAGGAATAATGCTGGTGTAGCTATCGGAGATACTGTAGTAGTAAGGAAAATCAAGGCAGTTCCAGCTGAAAAAGTTATAGTTGCTCCTTTAGAGGCAATCCCTCCTATTGATGAGCGCTATCTTGCTGACGCTCTTGAAAGTGTGCCTCTCATTAAGGGAGATAATGTCATGGTTCCTTACTTCGGTGGCAGACTTACCTTTCAAGTTGTTGGTGTGACGCCACCGGCTAGCGATGCTGTTTTGGTTACTCAAAAAACAATGTTCCATATAGCCGAGAGGGGCAGTGCATTA
>WJXE01000297.1 GCA_009665115.1 Nitrosopumilales archaeon | reverse complement strand
GGTAAAGGTACTGGATTAGGTCTGAGTATTAGTTATCGTATTATTGTTGAAATGCATAAAGGAGATATTAGCTTTATTTCTAAACCAGGAGATACTCGCTTTGAGATTCGTCTGCCAATGAAGATCCACCAGTAATACTATCAGAATCTATCGACATCATAGTCGCTGTCATTAGTACTGATCTATTGTTTTGTCTTTTGTAATTTTCATGGTGGCCCAAATACCAATAACATGGTATATAGCTTTTTAAGGAATATTGCTGATTCGGAATTAAATAACGATCATGCTACTATCAATTTTGCCTATTAACAAATACTTTAGCTGACAATATCTATCAATATATCAAGTAACATAGTACACTTATTGCAAAGAATGAAGATAGAGAAAGTGATTGAGACCATTCCAGGAATTGCGAACAATACCTAACCAGCAATATCATTTCACAGTCTTGAAAATACTTGAATACTTCCGCATATGGACATTGACTATACTAACCTATTAGATTAATTAAGTTTGGAAATAAATATAACAGAGATACATAGATAGACCCATATCCTTCACAAGAAGAATGGGAAATTGTTAGAACTTGTGGGCAGCAGATGGATGCGATAAGCGCAAGTCGTGTTGGAAGAATCACGGATTTTTGCGTATTCGTATTAAGAAGTAAAATAGATCTGAACACAACACTTTGCATTGTTTCCAAAATATAACCTAGTTTCAAGTAGATATTCTACATGAGTTCCTTATACCGAAAGCAACAGGTAGTATGATCATTTACCATTCCCACTGCCTGCATCAGAGAGTAGCAAGTAGTAGATCCTACAAATGTAAAGCCTCTTTTCTTCAGATCCTTGCTTAAATCATCAGATATTTCTGTTCTAGGAGGAACCTCTTTCCAGCTTTTCCACACATTATGTTTTGGTTTTCCACCAACGAAATTCCAAAGATAGGAGTCAAACCTACCAAATTCCTTCTGCACCTTTAGGAAAGCTCTAGCATTTTTCACAGCAGACTGAATTTTCAGTCTATTTCTTATTATAGATGGATTGGTAAGTAGTTGTCGAAGCCTTCTTGGATCGTAATTGGCAACTTCGTCTGCATCAAAATTGTCAAATGCTTTTTTATATCCTTCTCTTTTCTTGAGTATTGTCGTCCAACTTAGACCTGCCTGCGCTGATTCAAGTAACAAGAATTCAAATAGCTTCTTATCATCATGAACTGGAACGCCCCATTCATTGTCATGGTATTCAATATCAATTGGACTGCCGTTAGCAGCCCATTCGCAACGAACTTTCATTTGTTTATGTTTTGAAGGATCAATGGTTCTGTGAGTAATGTGGTCATATTTAATTCGTATATGTTCCTATATGATGCTGCTGAGTTTGTTTATCCGCAAACCAAAGAAGAAATCACAAAATCGCAGTCATGGCTTAGCTTTCAGTAATATGATATCGTATCTGAATAGTTCGCACGGACATATAATGAAAAAGTCAATAAAAAATAAAAAGGCTACTAGTACTAAGCTGGTTCTTCTATATTTTTGATTAATGTCACTGCAGATGTGATATTAGGTATTCTTTTTATATCAAATCCAACTGTTTGATTAAACCGTTCGATTGTATCTGCCTCAACTTTTACAATTATATCGTAAGGGCCAAAAGATACTCTATTCGCTTCGACTACCTCTGGTAATTCGTTCAGTTTGCTCAACACCTCTTCATCAAGCCCTGCGTTACAAGTGATTAGTAAATAAGCTACTGGCATATCTTTATACCAAAGTATGCAGCTGTAGCTCCTCCTCCCAATCCTGGTGTTCTTGGAGCAAAATCTGTCATAAGCGATTCATTAGTATAGTCATAGAAGAAACAGGTCTGGTTCTTGCAGCTTTTACTCTTTTCTGAAGCTTTTCCATTATTTTTAAGCTCATCTTCTCTAAGATTTTCCCCGATTGTTTTGGCATCTCCTTGTCTCTCTTTCTTTTTCCCTGCAGATACCGTTAATGGGACGCTCCAAATATCCTCATATTTACTATAAAATATGTTATACATTCGACGAACGTAACACCAATTTTGATAAACAGCTGACCTTGATATACTAGAAATCAGTGCATCTTGATATTTTAACTTTCCCGACATTACTTACTTTTAGCAGTAAAAATGACATCTCTCGCGGAAATGGAAGATGTCACAATATTGTTAAGAGGATTGCCATCTTCGTTTGCTTTATTGCTCGTCTTCTTTGTTAACGTGGTTTGTATGCTGCAATCTCGTAATTAATTCATTAATCATTTTCTGTTGTTCGAGGATTAAAGGCATAAACAATGACTCAGTCGTGAAGGAGACACATAACTATTTTCACGACTTGTTCTTGGCATGGATTATTTATGAAAAGAAGACTAAGTAAACGTCTCCGTCCATAGCCGATTCAAGTATTTCAACGGTTTCAATAGAATATTTTTTGGTCCTTGTATATGTAAGTCGGAATAAAGAGACTAAATCATCTATCGTTACAATTCCTATGACAACCGAGACGAAGCCTTTGACAAGGTGATGAACACGAATTTCAAAGGGGCGTATTTCACGACCCAGAAAGCACCCCTCCTCATTTATTACTTCATAAATCAGTTAGACCGTCCGAATGTTTTAGGTTAATGAATGAACCTAAAGCTTTTATCCCCTGTTTCATTTAGAAAATTATTGATATCAATTATGATATTCGAGTGATTATTATTGAATGACCCAGCATTAGGGAATAAACCATACATTGGATATTTGGTTCTTGAAAGTGATATGGCAGATACCAACCAAATATTTTTATAATTTGGCTGTAAGAATTCCACTTGCGATATTTTATTCAGATCAACATTATCCCTTATAATTTCCATAATAATTGATTTTTCTGGCTTTCTCTTTAAGCGCTGTAGATTTGGTATAACTATATCGAGGTTTAGATTAGCTTTTACTTGGATTTTTCTTTCAGATGGAAGAGTAC
>WJXE01000296.1 GCA_009665115.1 Nitrosopumilales archaeon | reverse complement strand
GGTGCGGACTGTCTGAAACTTGATCTTACCCATCTAGGGGCTGACCGTATAAAAGAACGACTGGCAGGAATTAGGGATATTGGAATTAAATTCTCTGGGGTTGACGTGATCGATGATCCGATTGAGATCACACCAGTTTGCCATTATATGATGGGCGGAATTCACACTAATATCGAAGGGGCTTCTGAGATGAGAGGATTGTGGGCTGCAGGGGAGGCGGCTTGTAATAGTGTTCATGGAGCAAACCGCCTTGGTGCAAACTCAACTTCAGAGTGTCTTGTTTGGGGTCGAATTACTGGTGAAAACGCTGCGCGATACGCATCTAGCAGTAAAGCTGCCTCTGTATCAGTATCTCCACAGCAGGTCTTGGAAGAAGAAAAGAGAATTTATGATGGTATTTTCAGAGGAAGCGGGGAAGTGAATCCATATCAACTTAGAAGAGATCTGACCGATATTATGGATGCAAAGGCCCATGTCTTCAGGGATGAAGAAGGTTTGCAAGAAGGTTTAAGAAAAGTAATGGCACTGAAGAGCTCGTCGTGGAAGCATGTAGACGACAAAGCAAAAGAATACAACACTAATTTTATAAATGTGATGGAGATTGATTCTATGTTAAGGATAGCAGAGATTGTGCTAATGGGGGCTTTGAGTAGACAAGAATCAAGGGGAGCACACGCACGGACTGATTATCCTAGGAGGGATGACGTGAACTTCCTGAAACACACCTTGGCATATTATGGCATGCAGCCAAAAATCGCCTGGCATCCAGTCACTATTACCCGTTATGCTCCTACGGAGAGAAAATATTGATGCGCACATCAAATCGAAGGGGACTTTTCAAGACAGCTGAGGAGGACCGAAACAACCGTGAAGGATTAAAAGGTTGGCTTAATCCGGCGAGGTACGGCTGGGAGCGTGTGTCTTACTGGTTACAGCGATTAACAGGCCTATTTCTCTTAATATACTTCATTGGGCATATATACGAGACAAGCTCACTTACCGGCGGTGCAGGCGCTTGGAACGCGATGTTACAGTTTACAGAAACGCCTTGGGGACATCTCTTTCTGATTCTTGTTATCGGGACAAGTACTTATCATTCTACAAATGGCATTAGATTGATATTTACGGAAGCCGGAAGGGGGCTCGGACGACCTGGAAGACCTGACTATCCATATGACGCTCTCTCACTGAATTACCGGCAGAAATCCGGAATATGGATTGCACTTATCCTGGCAGCGGTCGCAATGTTCTATGGCGGTAACGTGCTCTTCGGCGGAGATTAAAAGAAAATCAGGATATAGGGTGATGGAAATATGCTGCGCGAAAGACAAATAATGAGGATACATTACATCACAGGACTAGCTGCGTTATTCGTAGTCGCAGTTCATATTCTAATGCGTTTGATAATGCCATTCCATATGAGCCTGCAGTATTCAAACGTAATTGCAAATTACCATAACTTGCCATATGTGGTTCTACTGGAATCGATACTTGTGCTCCTCGCTATCCATGGCTTCAATGGCCTACGAATTATATTGCTGGAATTACGACAGAACAGGACATGGGAAAACGGTGTAACGATATCTACGATTGCTGCAATGATAGCCATAATTGCGTTCGGTACTAGAACGATAATTATCGCTAACGGACTTGGAGTAGTATGAAATGAGTGGCATTATAAAAAAAATATCTATGTTAAGAACAGGTAGCAAGCACGAGAGAAGTGAGAAGTCATTGAGAGGCCGCAGTAGTATAGTGCTGAGAGTATATAGAGCCAACAAAGCTGTTGGAGATTCCGCTCACTATGATACTTTTGACGTGCCCATTCAGCGTTGGACAACAGTACTCGATGCTCTTTTATATGCAAAGTCTTACAAGGACACGAGTATAGGCATCAGGTACTCCTGCAGAATGGCATCATGCGGCTCTTGCGGAATGAAAATTAATGGAATACCTCGACTTGCATGCTATACAAACGTATCAGAGATGGAATCCGGGGTAATCAGCTGTGAGCCCTTGACAAACTTCCCACTTATACGAGACCTAGTAACCGACTTTCACCAATTTTTTAGCCATCACAAGAGTGTAAGGCCCTATATAATAAATCAGAACGCAGATCTTCGAGATCGTAAGGAGTTGTCAGAATTCATACAGAGTCCACGAGACGTAGACGAATATCTGCAGTCCTCATATTGCATCAAATGTGGCTTATGTTATTCAGCTTGTCCCACCGTGGCGACCGACACGAAATTCCCAGGGCCGCAAGCGTTGGCGCAAGCTTATAGATATTCGGCAGATACCAGAGATACTGGATCACGTGAAGATATGAAGGCTATTGATGACAAACATGGAATATGGAGATGCCATTTCGCTGGGTCCTGCAGCAGCGTATGCCCAAAAGGAGTAGACCCAGCTTTAGGGATACAACTTCTTAGGGGTCATATGATGAGTTTTTCAAAACATAATAAGAAAATCGCAGAGCTGAAACATCATAGCCACGGCAACCAAATAACCTAACTTAAAAGGCGGTAGATTATATTCTAGGCTTTTGCTGGAGGCTTACTTTCATTTACTTGTTTGTTTATTGCATCCGCCATAAAGTGGTTGCTGACATTTACTTTGACCTCTTCAATACCAGGCAACCTGTACACGTTATCCCGGACGTCCTGTGCTATCTTGAAACCAAATACGGCAGGACAGAAAGGACTTGTCAAATGCAGATCTATATCTATGTTGCCTTTATTGATATCAACCTTGTCGACCAACTCCAATTCCATAATAGAAACGCCTATCTCAGGGTCCACTATCTTGGTTAATTCATCGAATATTTGCCTACGCGTCAGCTGAATATCTTGGCTCATGACCATTAAATTCTCGTGATCCATATATAACTATTGCATAGCAAAATAGTCGACCCGTACGAGCTGCCTATCTTGTATTTCAAACTTCTCGACGTTGTCTACCACCTATTACGCGTTACCAATAAATAGTAAC
>WJXE01000295.1 GCA_009665115.1 Nitrosopumilales archaeon | reverse complement strand
TGGGTATATTATTGTCTTCTAATTTCCTCACTCTATGCCAATATTCTCTGTGAGCCATGACAACCTGCCTTAGTGGTGTATTAGCTAATAGGCCACCATCCCAGAAAAAGCGCAAGCTGTTACTGCCGTTCGAAGAAGAATGCCGATTACTATCCACTATATCTGCGTTGTCTCCTTGCCCTCCCACGGCCAAGGTACGGGTTTCCACATTTAGTCTAGTATAGTCATAATTTAGCGGAACTGAACAGCTAGCTAGAACGAAATCTGCCTCAATGCCATCGTCGTATCTTATAACGTGTTCAAATTTCTCATTATTCTCCGGATTCTTCGCCGAACTACTAAATTTCACTCTACCGTATCTCCCGTATTCTGACTTCCTTGTTCCATCTTTCTTTTCGTAACTATCAAAAACCACTGGAGTAGCCTCCTGTACATCCACAGCAACTAGCAAGAGTCTTGGTTCATCATTTTCGAAGCTTGTGGAAATCGGAAACTTTGCAAACTTTTCCAAGCTTTCTTTTAACGGTCTGTTGTCATAGCTATACCATGTGTTTGATGGATCAAAAAATCTATTGTCTGACAATGGTATCTTCGGTATAAACACGTTAGGAACTCCCTTCAAAATAAATTCCTTAGTGCTAAAATATCTTCTAGCAGACTCTCCTGAAGCAATTCGTTTATCTAATCTATGCCAAGAATCCCAATAGTGCGTAAAGTAAGGTATGTTTTCAACATATGATTGTGTAGAAAGATATTCCCAAAACTCGACGAGTCTTTCGCCCGATCCTTCCCATGTTTTATTTTCCTTTACGTAGCTTACCAATAAAGCAGCGTTTATCGCGCCTATGGACGTTCCAGCTACGATATGAAATATTGGCTCGTTTCCTCTCCCCTCTGTTCTAAAGTATTCTGAAAGATCCTCTTTGATAGCTTTGTAAGACCCCGCTTCATAAGCACCAAGCGAACCTCCTCCTTGAAATATTAAAGTTCTATGTATATTGAAATTCATATTTTTAGGATCAGCTGACATACAATATACGCCACACCTGCGGTATATTTATTATTATTATCTTTGTCGGCTATTCTCGTAAAGAATTACCCAACTTCAATAAACTTGCAAAGTCATCTCCCTTTTCACTTTCCAAATACAATCTAAACAGATAGATGATTATACACTCTGAGTAAAGGAGATACGACAGGAACGGGTCAGAACTAAAAATGGTAGATAAAGCATTACTGAATGATGGTAGTCTGCTGTATGGGCTGGGTCAACTACTAAGCCAAATAGCTCTGAATGGTTCTGCTGTTGATCATCTTAGCTGGCGGTTATGGAAGTTGATGAAGATTATCGAGGATTCAGAACTACCTTGGAGAAAGAAATCAAACTTCGTACTATTGTTGAATAAGTTAAAAAATTACTTTTGGTGGCTACATCGTGAGAGACTATGCATTGAGTATACTATGAACTATGAGTCCGCAAGTTATTGTAGACAACAGCATCCCTACTCCTGGAAGCGTTAGTAGGACTCAGGAGATATAGAACTACCTTGATTGAGATACTCATTTGACAATGTATTAAAGAAGGTTACTTGCGAATTTCCACATGTTCTGCCTATAGAAATAGCGCTACATCCCCCAGCCCACGCCGTAAAATATAGCTAATTACATCTCTTAGCAAACTATTTCTATCTTAAGACGTTTCTCATTTAAGGTGTCACCGTTACAGGGCTAGACATTGTTGCTTTTCCTTGTCCTAAATTTGATATCATCTTATTGATATTTTCCCAGAAATTTTTCTCAAATGAATGTGCTCTGTAAGCTTCTACACCAGCAACAGCAACTCCAACACCTAACGAAACAACACTTGCTATAGCAGCTGGTACAACGATATCTCTACCCCATGCACCAGTACGCAGAATTAAATCATAATTACTGCCAGCGCCACTTATCATTACCTCTACCTCTCTTATATTTCCAATGATAACACTACCTTTGCCACCCTTGTGGGCCTTAATACTCCAATAATTTTCGTATTTCTCTTCATGGATTATCTCAAGTTTAAGCTCTTGCAAATATGTCTTGATGAGATCAAATAGTTGTGAGATCTGTTCAATTTGTAGACTTACGTGTTCTTGCCTCATTGCCTCTTGTAAAGGGTAATCTCTATTATACTTTTTGCCAAGAAGTATTAGGCGTAATCCTTTCAACAAGGAATGTTTTCAGGCTAAGCAGAAAATAAGTAGAAAATCTAAAATTGGATGAAAGAAAAGATCTTGGAAAAGTAGAGATAAGCTTTTTCTTGTTTCAATGCAAGACATCATATCACTATGAGAATATTTGTACGACTTGAGAGATTAAAAGAACTTAGTGTAATGGTAGTTTACTTTAATCCACTATGATGCCATTTACTTGGTTTGTACTCCAATCCATCTCCGGTTTCTAACTTGACGCTGTACGATATATGCCTAACCTTACTGCGTTCTATTCTAGTTAGGTGATGTACCATACAAGTAGAACAAGACATATTTAACTACTCTTAGCTAGATACATTCGATATTTGGCTAAAGATATTACCAAAACAAAAAATCGAGAGTGAAGATGATTTTATATCAATACTATTTGTAAGTAGTTTTTATTACTTTATCTAATACTGGCACACACTAACAACTACCTCATAATGTATCTACTCCGCTAACCTAATTTACTCGGTTAACTTCAATCCGCAGTCAGAATGGATTTTTTACATAATAATCATGCATCTAGTCGACGGATGTTCGGAAATGGCATACTTATACTGCCACAATCACCATACTTGCTTTATCAAAGTGGAAACCGTCACGTAATCTTTTAAAATCAGGTCCAGGCATATACTGATGGGTGTCAGAAGAATGGATAACTATAAAGAAGATACTCGTTCCAATAGATGGCTCCGATGCATCATTAAAGGCCGCTAAGTGTGAAAAGGTACAGATAATATGCATGTCCGTAGTGGCTATACCTGAAAAC
>WJXE01000294.1 GCA_009665115.1 Nitrosopumilales archaeon | reverse complement strand
TGAGAGGGGGTACTGGATCTTCGAAAAGATCAAGTTAGTAGATGAATGAATGCACGCTTATCCCACTTGCAGCTAGCTTCCGCCGAAGGCAATGTTAACTATGAGGAGAAAACTAAAACGAGAAGGATTAATCCCCACATTAACATCATGTACCATCAATTTTTGATAGCATTTCCAAACCTTGAGTCACCAAACCAAAATCGAACACTCCAGAAGACGGCGAATGGTGATACTAAATAGTTGGTCACACCGAACCAGAACGTAAGGCAGTACCATGGAGAATACCATGAGTTTTGGTTCCTCTGTTTTATCTTGCCCATCGAACTCACTATCATCTAATATCTTACAACAACTGGTAAACTTGGTTCCTCAATAGAACTATAATATAATATTTTGTCAGAAATTATGATTTGATTATATTTATTGCGTTAAGATTTCAGTCCTAGTTAGCTGCCCAGCTAGATTTTTCCCTGGACGTGATTTGTAGCCAGGAACTCCAATACCAACTGCAATCATAGTGCTCTTATCTGCAGCGTGAGGAGAGAAAAACTCAGAGACAGCATCATCAAAAAAAGTCGAACCAGATGCCCCTACTTTTTGAGCATAAGCGGTAAGGTAAATCTTTCCAGCAATAACTCCTGCTTCAAATTGTGATGCCCTGTATCCTCTATTACCAAGAGTATCCAGGATCTTATTCAAGTCAGTCATCAGAAAGAATACAACATTAGCATCACTGAAAAGAGATTGGCCTAAGCAAAGATACCCAGATATCTCTCTGGATACTTTGTTTTTGAGTTGTTCAAGAGATTCATTATAACGATCAAAAAAATACGCCCCAGCTTGCAACCCTTCCACATCGTTTACTATAAGGTAGATATCGATGGTACTGTTTTTGTTGTTATCATTATCACTTTTACTATCAAGAAAATCCAGTGGCACGCCTCGCGTCGAATAGTGGAGTATATTAGATAATTGTGTAAAAGATATGGGTTGCCTAGAAAATTTGCGTGATGATCCACGGAGCAGGATAGTCTCCGCCAAACTAGGCTCGTTAATTATCGAGGTTTCAAATATCAGTGCTTTACGATGCACAACCTCTGCTGCTTTGTTAGTTGGAGTTTGTTTGAAGGCGGTAGCGGCGGTAATCCAATTTTTGACCTCTTCTTTATTGTGTAAATAGGAAGCTTTATGTAGTTTCCAAATTTCAGGATAGTCTAGTTCTCCTCTGAGCATAGGGATAGTCTGAGGAATGGATAAATCCTCACTTTCTTTGCCCGTGGGAACTGAATCTACAGATGATTTATTATCTATGGGAGCCAGAACAACAGCAGCTTCTCGTTTGTCGTCCAAGCGAAGTAGACGATTTACAGCATTGTCCACAAAACCCATGATCAATTGTGTAGAGAGCTCTAGAGAGATACTTGTAGCTAGAAAGTTGGCAGCAATAACGCCAGAATCCCAAAACCAATGACGGTAAGAGCGGGCTTGGTACTTCCACGCATTTCTCCAAGCGATTGAAGTGTAGGCAACAGTAATTGGCGAACTAATTATATTATTGTTACCTCCTGCAATATCTGCTAACGTTTCTCGATAGTCACCACTTCGCAGCTCTGTAAGGGTAAAGTCTCCAGGGCAAAAATGATAAACACCAGCCTTCAAACCAGGTATATCTTGACAAATGATATACAGCTCTATAGGATAAAGCGCGCCTGTAGCAGATGCGGCACGCATATAATAAGTGCCATAATCGAGCTTCAATACCCTTGTAATACCAGCTGAAAAGAACAATAATTCTGCAAGGCTCTTTATATCGAATACAACGCTTTTACCTTTAGTTGGTTGTGTCTTGCCAATAGAATTAAGGGCACCTTGAGTGGGTTGGGAAAAGTCTGTAGGGAGTGATATTAAGGGCAGGTTAGAATATACCTTAAACGGTAGAGGTTTATTATTCCAGTCAAGATAGTGCCGTGACCGTTGTATGCTGATTTCAGAGTGTTTTGTTTCCTCATGATATTCTTTAGCGTATTTAGTTTCATTATTCACAAGCTTTGGTATTATTGCGAATCATACAAAATATGAGGGTTTGCATTCCTGCCATTCTCATCTGTATCGTATGTATAGACATCAGAAACGTGAATCTATATCCCTAGCGTCTCTTTTAAAGGGTCAAGTATGATATATAAGATAGACCAAAAATTAATTATTCGTCGACTGAAAGAGAGACCCTTTCCGCCTCAGTTCGATTACGCGTGTTATAGATAGTTGTAGATAGTTATAAAAAACGAACTCAGGACGAGCATTCATACAGAACCACCTTCCCCATTAGTATTTCACTCTATATTAGAAACGATGGAATAGGCAAGGTGAGCAATGTACAAAATCAGAAGCAGAGTAAATTACTGACAGAGGTACAAAAGGATCCAAGTCAACGCTCTGAGTATCCACAGACAAAGCAAGAAGAGAAAAATAACAATCTAGAAATCGAACAAGAAATTGAATGTCCTTGCTGTCGTGACATAATGACATTATGCTCTGACTTTGATAGAATTTGCTATCTTTGTGAATGTAATTTTCCTCTTTATTTGAATTAGTGAAATTATTGCAATACACGGAAATAACTTTCGTGTATAAATGATGTAATGGCGCAGGTATTTTCTAGGATCGTTGCACGTTGCAAAAACAGATGACGTAACCCAAAGCATCAGATATCATTGCATATGATTATCCGTGTTTGAGCTATTATTTATATCAAATGCTTATGATATATATCGTCAGCATCATACAACAGTATATCGATAAGCAGGCGGATAGATAATTTATGGATAATTGTTTGAAAAAAACAGTTGGGTATCGGAGGTGAATAGACTATGACATTAGAATCAATCGAATTCAGAAGATCAACAGTTTCAAATAGCAGCAAGAAAATTAAATCTTTAATTGTAATTGGAGCAATCGTCTTAACAATTATTCTGGCATTTGGCGTTGCAACTGCAATAGGTACAAGTC
>WJXE01000293.1 GCA_009665115.1 Nitrosopumilales archaeon | reverse complement strand
GCCTTTAACAATTGAAACGGATGTTGCATTAGTACCAGCATTAGCAGCTGGGGACATAGAGGAGTTAGAACCAGACATTGCCGGTTTTTGGACAAATTGTAACGTATCTGTTGAGACAATAGCAGGAACCATCTTAATCAGAAGATGTGCACTCCTAGTTCCTGAGGAGGCCGTTAACTGTTCCTGAGTAAACCTCTCCCCAAAAACTGGTTTTGCCCAAAGCGACAATAAAATTGAAGAGAAAATAGTAGAACTAACCAGTAGGCCAATTAAAAAGAAAGAACCCTTTGATGAATCCATCAACTGAATTCGAGTTTTGAGATATTTAATCGTATAGCACCAGAATCAAACAATTGACGAGGTACTGTAATTCATCCTTGTATTTTCTTTTATCAACGAATGTGAAACAAAAAAAGGGTAGGGAGTATTTTTGTAACGAGCGGGGCACATTTCAAGATTTTTGGTCATTACCTTTTATAGGACTGTGTATGAAATGTGATAGTTCATTGGTGAAAGGGTTACAATCTATTAGCATGATCATCCCCTTTTTGCTTCTGCTATCGTCCTTGATTGCCGTAGCTATCTACTTGTCTCCAAATAGCACTCTTGGACAGTCTAGCACAAGCGGTACTCAATCCTGGTTAGATAGGGAAAATAATCTAAGAATTGTATTTAGCTATACACCAGCGATACCAATTATTGACACACCTACTGACCTCAAATTTAGTATTCAAAATTTGCAAACTGGTAAACCTGTAACAGACTTATCTGCAAGAGTTGTTATACTAACCAATAGTAGCGGTACTGAGAGAATCTTTAGATTCACTAATATAACCGTGCCTGATGGCGTCTTCTCCATCAAGTATCTGTTTCCTGATACTGGATTATATCAAGTCATCACGAGGATAACCTCACAATCTAATGATGTTGCATCGTTAGCATCGTTAGCGTCATTCAAAGTTTTTGTTCCAGGTCAACCAAATCCTTTTTCTCTGAATAATTCTAGCGGGAGTTCCAATCCTTGGATTATCTTTGTTATTGCTGTCGCAGCAGTGATCGCAACCATTTTAATCGTAATTAATAGGAGGAAAGCACGGAAATGAAATATATGACGCTATCCCCAGTCGAGATCGCTATCTAGCAGTGATAAGATAAATTTACACTACGTGGATAATTGAAAATAGTACGAACTAGATATATCTAGATGCCAACAGGAGTGCAATGTAATACGTGACTACTTTTCTTTTGTAACAACAATATCAACCTGTTACTGACATTTTGAAATTATACACAACAGGTTCGACTGGTTGAAAGAGGATGGCTTCAATGGTTACTTTAGGTACAATGATGCCTGGTGTGTCAAATTTGTAAGAAGCATATTCAACTCCCCATGATGAATGAAGTGCCTGTTGATATAATGTCTTATTCTCGGTATTGTTAATTGAAAAGACATAGTCTCTATGAAGTTGATTTTTGTCGGTGTTTTTGTCAATAAAGATAATTTTAAAATGGGTGATTTCTCCGACCCTCGGTACAGCTGGAGTCCATGTTAGTTGTACATCTACCTTGTTCTTGGGATTAGTTACTGTTACTGAAGAGATATTGTCTGTGACAGAAACATTACCTTGCATCCACGGATAGAGAGGAGACGAAAAATGGTAAATGCCAATATTGTTAAACTTGAATGGGAAGGAACCATTTGATTTTATAAAACCAGAATCAGACAACAACGCTTTTGCATCAGATGTAGATATGACTATCCTATGATTTATGTCATCAGCGTTATGCCAACGTATTTGTTGTCCTTTTTGTATGTAATAGGAAGGTGTGTCGAAAAATTTAGGATTGTTATGATTGCTTGAACATGGAATTATTGTAATAACGTCCTCAGAATATGCTGCGGGAATACCTGTAACTGCCATCAAAAAAACAATCGCAGAGCGGAGATAAGTTTAAACATATTTGCATTGAAAACTATATGGTTTCCAAGTCATACCTAAGCCTTGCGATCTGAAGACGCGACGGTCAAGATTTGTTAAGTGTTACTAATGATTCGGGAATACCGATCAGGATACAGACAAGCCTGCGGATATGACAATATTACGATTATTACCATTATCACTACCTCCCCTATTCGAAATTGGTAATGTATTCTACTGTCCTGTTGTTGTCCAAATAGATGCAACAAACCAGTACGTGAACCAAATTCTATGTTTGAAGTCCCAATCAGCTAAACAGATCGTCACTGAGGGGAGCGAATCCTATTTCATGCTGCCAATAAGTAGGGCATGCGACATCCTGTAAAAAAAATAGTTCTACCGTCAACTCAAACAATTTAATCACTCTGTCTGCTAATCTTCGTCGTCCACAAGTCTCTTGCTGTTGGACCTCGTCTTCTTTGATCCTTCTTCTTCAATATCATCTGTGCCCTTCTCATTAAGAGTAAACCTAGTATCAGAATAGGGATGATAAGGCGAGTCCATCATCTTTGCAACTCTATTCTCTCCGGACTTTCTTAGGTATGTCCTATAAGTTGAAGAATGTCCTAATATGTTTCCACCAGCTGCTTTTGTAGGATCTCCAAAGAAGGTATCTGGAGAGGATTGAACTTGGTTGGTTATAACGACAGCGATGTTGAATATCTCTGCCAATCTAATGAGTTTATGTAGCATACCGTTGAGTTTTTGTTGTCGATTGGCCAAAGTACCTCTTCCCAAAAATTCTGCTCTATGTAAGGATATTATACTGTCAATAATTACTAATTTGGCTTTAAACTCATTGACGTATCTACCTAGGTCTTTGACTATTAGTTCGAGATGTGAACTATTGTAGACCTTGCATACTGCAACGCTTTTTAATACATGTCTGTGATCAAGTCCTCTGGCTCTAGCTATCTGCTCTACTCTTTCAGGTCTGAATGTACCTTCTGTGTCTATGTAAATTACACCACTATCCATTCCACCTGAATCAATAGATTGTCTAGCCGTAGCACACAATGTATGGCATATCTGTGAT
>WJXE01000292.1 GCA_009665115.1 Nitrosopumilales archaeon | reverse complement strand
GGTGTCTCATATCTCTCCATTTCCGTCTATTGAGAAAGATATTATTGTGTATGATTTATCATATTGGCCCTTGATTTATTCAACAAGACTGTGACTAGACTTAATCTAGTCAAGACATGCACTCCAACCTATGGAAATACTTCAATCAATTGCATTGCTGGCAATAAGCTTTGTAGCTATATTTTGCAGTATGGAGATACTTTGGAGACTCAGCCGGCATTTAGAAAAACAAGCACCTGAGTTGAACCATCAAGAAAGGATTCAAGAACCACAAGAAATGTCATTATCAACAGAAATTTAAAGAAGGGTGTTGAGGTTGCTCTCACTCTATTTGAATAAATGATATTCCAATAACTTTATGAGCCTACCAGTTTATCATATTATCTGGTAATTCATTGACTGACGCACCTGTTTCTTCTTCCTCCTCTTCGTCTACAAATAATTCTCAAAGAAATGTTTCGATAGTTATGTCGATTCTTATCTTTACATTAATAGTTGATAATCTTCTTTATGCCTTTCTTTTTGGTGGAGCACAAGCAAAAGTACTAACTTCTTCATTTGGTATTTCACTATTCATAATAGTTGTGGCGGTTTCATATGCATCAGCTCTCTATCTTCTTTCACGTTTTGTCTCTCCAATACATAGACAGATTAAGACACATTCTTCACGCTTTAATTGGATATACAAAACACTGCTAATATCTCAATATGCGTCAGCTGGAATTATTGCTTTTATGATTCTTCAGTTAATATTGACATCGCATTACTACGTTGGATTGTTAATTGCAACCATAGCAATCAGCTTTACATTAGCCGCTATTATTTTGGGACTATTAAGCTATAGATTCCTTTCATGGTACAAGTCATCAAACAAGAATATTACAGTATTGTTATATGGTATAACTTTTGCAGTAACTGCTATAGGTATTGGAGTAATAGTTGCTGTTAATGGCAGCGTTATTTTATTAGAGAATCCTTCCCAAATAGGAGGATTACAGTCAGTCTTGAAAGTATATTCTTCTTCATCATCGGACACCACCCAGAGTCCTAAAGCATTAATACTATACCAGATTACCTATACTCCGTCGCGTCTGGGTTTTGTATTATACTGGATTGCTACTGCGTTGCTTTTGCGTGAGTATTCCAGAAAATTAGGGAGGCTCAAATTCTGGACTCTTATCAGCCTTCCTTTAGTATCTTTTCTGGCAGCCAGTATTTTTGTTAGTCCGGATTACCAGCATAGCTTGCTGTATGACGCCTTATTGGTACTATCGGCTCTGACTGCAGGTGGTGTTCTATTTGGTATTACGTTTTTGATTATGGCAAGAAGTATGAGACGCATCACTACCACTAGTAGTACTAATACTGCCACTCATCACAACACCTTAGCATATTATCTTACTATCTCTGCATTTGGCACTGTGCTTATTACTGTCTCGCTTACATCACCAGTTATATACGCACCCTTTCCTCCATTTGCTGCCGCTGCTTGGTCTTTCCTGGGGTTGTCATCCTATCTGTATAGCTTGGGTTTTTATTTTTCAGCAATCTCCATTGCTCAGGATGCAAAGTTACGACAATCTATCAGAGATATCGCCGCTAAAGAATCTAAACTATTGGGCAGCATTGGAACAGCACATATGGAACAAGAAATACAGAAAAAGGTTCTAAAGCTTGCTAAGGAGCAAGAAAAAACTCTAGAGGAACAAACTGGAGTAGAACTACATGAATGGCAACAGCAACAAGTGGAACAAGAGAATATACAAGACTATATGGCTGAGGTATTTGCAGAAGTAGAGAAATCACGTAAGAAGCTTGAAAAATAATAATAGCTCAGCTTTGGTTATCTAAGGTCGCTCCCAAAGCCAGAGAAGAGAATGTCAACATAGTCGACAAGCTCTATCCGAAGGGTACGATTGATGCAGGCTTTAATCCACTACTTTGACCTGGTATGCATCTTGCATCCAGTACATTTTTTTGTGGTTGGTACTGAAAGGACATTCTTGAATTTCTAGCAGCTAACATGCGATGCTATTCCAGTACAGTCAGCAGTAGCTCTCCCTAAAGACAATACCTACACGCAAGCCCGTGCAAGTGGTCGATAATGAATAACTTCGTAGTGAAGCCTTGTCAGACGGATAAAAACGGTTAAAAAATAGAATGAGAACTAGGCTCTTATTTATCGTGTTGTAGCGAAACTAAAAAAAAGGGAAGTTTAGTTTGTACTCAGGGCTTACAGTATCCGATTCTAGCTTATTGCTGCACTCTGTGAGCTGCTACTGTTGCACTTGGAATTGCCACCGCTGCAATTATTCTGACTTGCAGTTTTTTGATCTATCTTGCTGTTTGAGCTACCCGTTATGCTTGCACCTTGCGAGTTATTGATCTGACAAGTGGGATCGCCCTGGCAATTATTGCCGCTGATACTGTTTTGGTGAATTTTGCTGTTCGAGCTGCCTGTGATTTGAGCAACCTGTATACCATTGTTAGAGCACCCTGGCTGACTTAAATCACCGCCGCAAGCGTTACTTTGAGTTTGTTTTTGGTTAACTTTGCTGTGGTCGCTGTTTTGTATCGTACCTATAGCTAGAGCCTGATTGGAACATTGGACACTTTCACAAGTTCCTGACGACACCGCATTGGGAACTCCATTGGCCTGCTGCTGATTTTGAGATACCTGGCTATGCTGACTGTTTTGAATTACACCTAGAGCGGCAGCCTGGTTGTCACAGTTTAGATCAAAACAATTGTTACTCTGGTTCTGTGTTTGATCAACTTTGCTATGTTGGCTGCTTTGAATCAGACCTACGTTTAAAGCACTATTTGTGCAACCAGTGTCGCCACAAGAGTTATGCTGCAGTTGAAGCTGATGAATCTTGCTGTGGGAGCTGCTGAATATACCTGCGGTGTTGTTTGCAAAGTTGTCACAACCTGACTTGGCACAAAAAGTCGGTTTTCCCAATTCCTGTCCGCCATTTGATTGCAGCTGTATTTGGCCAATCTTGCTGTCTTGACT
>WJXE01000291.1 GCA_009665115.1 Nitrosopumilales archaeon | reverse complement strand
CAGTCTTATTCATTCCAGGAGCAGCTGCAGTAGTAGGAGCAGTAGCATTCGACGGAAGTATTTGTCCTCGGATTTCTCCTTGTTGGTGGGGCGTTGTGCGAATAGTCACATATACCAATCCGCTCTTCACATAATTAATTAGATCTGTAACATTTTTTCCAAAAAGTGGGCCATCTAGTTTAGCGGCTGTGATAACATCACTTACCAATTTTCCATTGACCGGTCCAGTAGGATAAGCCGATTGTTGCTTGTTCCCTCCTCCTGTTGTTGCATAAAGGTTAAGTAATTCTACCAATTCGGTTCCATTCTTGAGGGTGACAGGAGCGCCAATAACCTGGTTTATATTCATACCATCCACCTCATAAGACAAGGTTCCGTTTGGATTTAAATTGAATTTAGCTGTTCCCGTAGCACTGGTATCCACAGGCGGAACAATATTTTTGCCTGACAGATTTGCGCTAAAATTCGTCTGCTGTTGTGCATATGTCAAAATTGGAATTGTTGATACCGCTGCAATTACGCTTGCAATTAATGTAGCAGTAGTGATTTTTGAATGAAAGTTAGACATTTATTACAAATAGTACGCAATACGGAATGACTTATAAGTATTTGCTCCATTAGTAGCATTATACCAACATTTTCTTCTGGTGTATTTTATATTATTGAGCGTTACGTATCGACTATATGTCGTACCTTCAATCATCATAAGAATCCATCAATCAACTAATCACACCTAGGTTCTAAGATATTTTCTCCTATTCTAGTGCTCTGATATCACTTAATTCTATGTCCACAGGTAGGAGGACGATAATAATGCCTTTCATTGCACGACTATCCTTTATATATTCATTTGATTTTCCTCATGAAATCAACCATACAAATTTTGATGAATTCTCATCAATCTGTTCCCGAACTTCGCAGCCTCTGGTCAAATTCTGAATTCTTCAATCTTGGATCGGACATCCTTCTTTTTAAAACCACTACATGTCTAATGGAGATGGACGAGACCAAAGTAGCTTCTAGAATCAGTTTGAACGATATGGATGAAGGAAAAGAACCACCAGCTCCGCTCATTGGTTCCTGATTTGTTTGCATTTATATTGCCTCGAGCCCGAAAGATAGCTGAAGTATCAGCATCAGCTTTACTCAAATTGCAACAGCTGAGGAGGTTGTAGCATAATGAGGAGCAAGTACAACCGCAACAACAATAAAAAGGGAAGAATATACACACCAGCCCTTAGCTAATTATAATTTCGAATTACTCCGATTACCTGACTCTAGTGAACAATTCGTCATAGCGTTTAGTGAATCAGACAAGTCCGGTGCCCTATGAATAAATGATGGTATATTCTATACCTGAGTACGTGACATGATCCGCCTACACGGACCTTAAGGTGTGTCACGTTCTCGATATCCAAGAATTGTCGCCTAGAAGAAATAATTGATTTTTGTAGGATCAGTAACATAGTTAGCCAAGTATTTTAAGAGGCGTCAAATCACAATGCTCTATAGTAATGTCTTCAAAGAGTAAGGACAACGATGGAGATAATTCTATAAAAGATACAGAAAAGGAACACAATAAGACCAGTGTCGTTGAGCTACTGGATGCACTAATATCCCATATGAATGCAATAAGAAGTGTCTTTAAGGTAATGATACTATCTTCCTTCATTCTTGCCCCACTCTCTTTAATGTTTGCTGCAGTCCTCGTAATTCATCCTTTTTTCATTCAAAGAATTCTGTTCAGGTTCCCCGACGTAGGAGTCTTTCTCCTGTTTTTTATTGGAGTTTCAATAATGTTGGCTTCAATGTGGTTGTATATTGGATTGAGCGAACAAAGATTCTTTTCTAACTGGGACAAGAGATTTAGTAAGTACACCTCATTGAAAAATCAGCTTGATAAAGAGCTCGGCGAACAATAGATAGAAAGATAGATCAATAGTAGTTAAATGGATGTGTAACACTACTCATACTTGAATGTTTTGACACTAACACTATGTCTCGATTAACAGAGGAATGTATAGAATGAGCCGCTTGATAATATAGATACATCTTATCAGTCATTAGTGTAAGGACGGAGTTGCCATTATTTTTATTCAAATTCTGAGCGTTAATGATTCAAAATGCATTAGAAAAGGCTTGAGAAATTAAGTGCCAACGAAATGAAAATCAGCCTTCTAGGATCTAATTGTGATTGGTTTTCATCGATTTCCATTTACGTAGTCAATGGAGCTACTTCTTCCATTCTATTCTGTATCTGGAATAATCGCAATCCTTTCTGCGTTGTCCTATATGACCTGCTCACTTCGTACTCCAATAAAGCATTTTCTTGCAAGGCCAACAGATATTCTTTCAGCTGATTAAATATAGATAGGATTTGTACATTAGCTTCGTCCTGCTTGGTCCTCCTCCTGGTCCTCCTCCTGGTCCTGCTTACGTTAGCAGCTTCCAGAATCGCTTTATTGTTGTTTAGAAGAAGTACCGTTAAGGTACTTCAACTAAAATACCGGGTGAGGTGTTGGAAATCTTTGAACTACTGACAGTCGGTGAGTGTGTTTCAACGTTGATGTTACCGACACTACTGCTTCCGGTACCAAAAACCTGAAGATAACAGTTGTCTACTTGAACTTTGAGTGGTTCAACGGGTTCATGAGTTACCTTTGAAATGCAGCTATAGAATTTATTTATCTGCATATCAAGTCCCGAATTACGTGTATTTACTGTTTCCTGAATGACAGGCCCTTTGTTATTGTGGATAATAGGAGTGGGGCTGAGAGCCCCGCCGCCAACCTTACTACTCGCGACAGCCAAAGCTGAGATAGGAATATAAGCAGAGTTTGTTAGGAGAAGTAGTGCGGCAAGAGACGCAACGCTCAAGAACGACAACACCTGAATTGTGATGGCACACATTATTGCTCAATGAATGTGATATATTTTTTATATGAATTAAGATTTACATTTTAAGTTCCTGTTTATAGAATATTGCTTCAATACTATGTCGTTGGATTTTATTCTGTGTCTATC
>WJXE01000030.1 GCA_009665115.1 Nitrosopumilales archaeon | reverse complement strand
GGGGAAACCCTCCTGTAGCAGTAACCGTTCCTTGAGGTGCTTGTGTGGTCACTAAAGCAACCTCACCGGTGCTTGTTTTTTCTGTCCTAGAGAATCCAGGAATCTGAATCTGTGCACTGGGAGGAGGAGTCGACGCATGAACGCCGACTGATTGGCCACCTATCGTTGCAGAAGCATCCTTAACTGTTTCAGTAAATGTGCCTTCTCTAAGGCTACTCTCGCCCAGAGCATATACCGAAACGGCTCTGGACCCGGCCGGTGCATTGAATAGGCCAGCGGAACCCGCGATACTTCCGGTAGGATCAAAGAGGAAGTGCCAGCTATCCATAGATTGTCCGATTGCTTGGAAGTTAAATAATGGATCTTGCATGATAGCCGCCGCCGGAGAATTCAACAGCTGTTGCGCCAATTGCGGATGTGTAACCTGAAACAACCCGATCGGATAATTAACATTGACTTTCCCGTACTTCGGCGTATCGACTATTAAGGGCTGGTTAACTGATACACTCCTCCAATCTAAATCAATGACTGATCCTTGGGTTCCATTCGCCTGTAAAACATAGTTGGACATATATGGTTTAAGATCCACTTTGTAAGAGATCAGAAGTTGGTTAGGCTCACCTATAAGATCTCCCTCATATTGTAAAGTTGCATTGTTGAATCGGACCGGGCTCTGCTTCTCACTTGCAATAGCTTGGTTGTATGTTGATATCAACTGACTCATTCCCCCAGCAGTTCCGTTAAGCGTGAATCTCACATGTTCTGCTTTACCGTTAAATTGCTGCGCTAATGCGCTCCCCGGATCGTAATTCAATGTAAGGAATCTTACGGCCGTAAGATCAGGTTGCGCACTATTGGCCTGAGGCGAAAGAAACGCTGTGAGTTGCACAGCGAATGCATGACTTATAAGACCTGTAACTAAAATTGTTGAGATAATGCAGGCTAGCAGAACTGCACTAATGTTCACACAACAAGTCTCATGGTGTCCTGTTTATAATCCTTATTGATTGCATGTTCTCTTTACATTCCCAACCATCTTTGATTGCCAATGCACATGATACTGTGGCTTCTTAGTAAATCTGTGAATCCCAGTTCCACATAACCTTCGGTTTTCCGCAATGTATCCGAAAATTATACATTATGTACTGAATCATGGCACGTTAGCCATGATCACCGTTCTCGCAGGGGGAACTGGTTCCATTAAGTTAATTCGTGGCCTAGCCTCGCAATTCAGCGATATAACAGTAGTCTCAAATGTCGCGGACAATATTTGGCTTTACGGCCTTTATATTTGCCCAGATATCGATACGGTGATTTATGGATTGGCTAAAATACTTGATCTTAGACAAGGTTGGGGCATAAAAAATGATTCATTTGAATGTCTTCGTCAAATGGAGATGCTCGGCGAGCAAACTTGGTTTAAGCTAGGAGACAAGGACCTTGCCATGCATCTCTTACGCACAAACATGCTGAAGAGTGGAAAAAGTCTGTCCTATATTACAGAACGGATGAGAGACAAGTATGCGGTCTCATCAATAATTATTCCTGCAACAGATGATCCGGTTGAGACAAAAGTCTTGACCGACAGGGGTGAGATGCACATCCAAGAATTCTGGGTAAAGCATCGGGCTCAACCACCAGTTGTAAGTATCAGGTATGAAGGTGCAGAGAGGGCCAGAATTAACCCAAAAGTGATCCAGGCTATAAGACAGTCCAAGTTAATCGTTATAGCGCCTGCAAATCCCATATCGAGTATCGGCCCGATTCTGGCCATCAGGGGGTTCAAAAAAGCTCTTGTTGCAGAGAGAGAAAAAATCGTTGCAGTTTCACCGCTAATTGGGAACAGCGCAATAAGCGGACCCGCCGTAAAGTACATGGAAGCGGTGAAATTAAATACATCTCCTTTTGGGGTAGCAAAACATTATTCTGAATTCGTAACCAAGTTTGTTATTTCTAAAAATGATGGAGATTCATCTAGAAGGATAATAAGACTTGGCATGAAGGTCTACGAAACAGACATTCTGATGAAAACTTCTGATGATGAAAACAGGCTCGCATCTTATCTTCTTACACAAGTGAAGGCTGCCTAATTATGAAAATATTTGCTCTTGTACCGGTCAAGAAGTTCGAAAGTAGTAAATCAAGACTAGGAGCAGTCCTAAGTATCAATGAACGAATAAAATTGTCAGAGCTGTTACTTATTAATACGATTAGCGTATTAAAAAAGTCGTCTGCAATATCAAATATAGTCGTAGTTTCAAGTGATGAGAGAGCAATGGAAATCGCTAGGAGAACCGACGCAAAATTTTTGAAAGAGGCTAAAGATCGCGGAGTGAATGCTGCAATCGCCGTAGCGGATGACTATAGTTCCGAAAACCGAGCACATGCTACTATAGTAATTCCAGTAGATCTCCCACTCTTAACCGCTGCTGATGTTAATATGATGTGCAGGAAAGCGAAATCACCAGAGCGATGTCTGGTTATTAGTCCTTCTATACGCTATGACGGATCCAACGCTCTTCTACGTAAGCCATCACGATTACTGAAGACGCATTACGACGAAGATAGCTTTAATGCGCATATAAGAGCAGCTACACAATTCGGAATTCCCATCAAAGTTTTTTTATCACAAAGGATTATGAAAGATCTTGATTCTATTGAAGATATTAAAATTCTTATGAATCAACGGGTAACAAATCCCCCTGTTGCTTACCTGAAGTCCAAGGTGAGAACTAGTCTGCTCGCATCAGATCCAACCATTAATTAACGCGAGCTTGTAACACTGGTATTACTATCTTGTCCTTTTTCATATAGCCGGGTCTGGACCTATTGAACGCACGGCTCCGATCCAAGACCATTGGAATGTCGGATCCGGCTAGATGATCATTTAAGTGCGTTTCATCCCATTCGATACCTGTTGTAGCTATGGCAGGGGTCGCTCGCGATTGGAGATTATGCCACGGACCCTTTGGTTTAAACAAATCTCTTACTCGACCCACAACTAGTCTTCAAAAGTTATTACTGAACTACTGTGCAATCGACTTGTAAGCCTCCCAGAATTTATCACTAATGTAATGCAAATTGTCTATCACATATCCGTTTGACATAGAGGCAGCAATTTCGCTATCTTCAAGAGCTAGGCCTACAGCCAACCCCTTCTTGTAAGTCTGATCTTTGACAGTAACAATCCCATCTTTCTTAAAATTGTCAAAACTTGTTATTCCTGGTCTCATCACTTTAGCTCCGTTGCAAACGAATTTGATGGCACCCATATCTACATAAACGGAAGGGAAGTGGTCTAGCAGATCAGGTTTGCCCAGAAATGGTAAGATCACAGATTCACGCGTTTGAATTGCGAAAAAATTCTCAGCCTGTAGTAAAAATTTGCCTTCATCGACCTGATATACCTTGAAGGTCTTAATTTTTGGGATAACATCTTCGGGCCACTTTTCTCTAATTAGATCCATTAAAACGGCACTCTCTGTTTTGGACAGCATAGATATTTTCAAATCTGTTGATCTAGAATGTATGTAGATTTAAAAGTCATGTTCTGGTGAAAGTAGAGATATGATTCACTAATATCATAAGCGTTATTTAAGAGTCATTATTATCATTGTTATTATCGATATTATTGTGATTGGATAAGTTAAGCATCTAGCTCCTTTGCTCGATTATCGATGGGAATATATTCACATCCCATGGGGCCGCAATACCTGCCGACATATAGGGCCTTCGGCCGATAAAGAGCAGGCTTCGGAGCAGCCTCTGCAAACTTTTCTTCAATAACATGAGCGCACCAGCCGGAGATCCTTGAAATCGCGAATATTGGAGTATTAAGATCCATTGGGATACCCATGCTGTAGTATAAGGATGCGCTATAGAGGTCGACATTTGGATATATTGGTTGTTTATGGTGTTCAAGCATATACTTCTTGGTTGCTTTCTCGACACGTTCTGTAATTTCGAACCACGTTGTACCCGTTTGATGAGCCACGATTCGGGACAAACTTGAAAGGACATCTGCTCTAGGGTCGGTGGTCTTGTATACTGCATGTCCCATACCCATGACTCTTCCACCTCGTTCTAATTTATCCTCCACCCACTCTTCTGCCTTATTTGGGTCCCCTATTTCAAGTAGCATTTTCATAACCTGAATATTTGCACCACCGTGTAGTTCACCAGACAAAGCACCAACTGCCCCGCCGATCGACGCATACATATGAGCTCTAGTGGAGGCTATTTCTCTGGCTGCAAAAGTGGATGCGTTGAAACTATGTTCGGCATGCAATATAAGACAGATATCGAATATCTTCGATTCTTCCTCGTTAGCATCTTTACCGCGCAACATATACAGAAAATTCGCCGCGTGTGATCCTTCCCCTCTTGGATCGACAACCTGCAACCCTTTTCGAATCCGATCCCACGCCGCAACAATTGTCGGAATCTTTGACATGAGAACAATTGCTCTTTCGATATTAGCTTCCTTCAAATCATCATCCATATTTATGTCGTAGTCAGGAAGCTCGGAAATAGATGACTGCAGCGCATCCATAGGACGTGCTCGCGTATGCCGAGTCATCAGAGTTTTGATAGTAGGTTCTGGTAGACTACGAGCTTCCCTAAGTCGACGAGAAAAATCTGCCAAGCTTCTTGTGCTTGGGAGCTCTCCAAACAAGAGCAGGTAGGCTGTTTCTTCAAAGGTAGAATGGTTTACCAGATCCAAAATATCATATCCGCGATAGATTAGTTTGCCGTTTTCGCCGTCTATGGAACTGATCTTTGTATCAGCAACCTCTATATTTCTCAAGCCGATATTTCTAGTATCCATCTAGATGTAGTTCTACAAGTTTGTATTTAAATTAATGTTGTGAGCCGTGCGTTGGAAGTTTACCCATTTTTATTTTCCTTTCTTTTCGAGACGTTTTATCAAATTAGATCAGATGAAAATAGAAGAACAAACTAGAGCCAAAATTCCCAATATAATTAAATAATTATCACCTGTTATGGAAACCATGCAACCATCTAAAGCTTCTAAAATCATTACCGATTTCATTGTTCGCGAGGTTAAACAGCGCAAGTCCGAGGGTGTTGTCATTGGACTTAGTGGTGGAGTCGACTCTTCAGTTGCCGCAGTATTGGCTGTCAAAGCTCTAGGGCCTTCTCGAGTGTTCGGGCTAATTTTGCCCGATTCCAAAACAATTCCACATCCGCGCGAAAGAAAAGATGCTGCAGGTTTGGCGAAGGATTTGAAGATAACTCATAAGTTGATCGAAATCGGTTCTGCTAAAGACAACTTGATAAGACAACTCCCTTCAAACAAGGTCGCCCAAGGGAATCTTGCAGTAAGGCTGAGAATGTGTATACTTTACTATTATGCCGCAATAAGAAAGCTAATTGTGATGGGAACTTCTGATAGAAGTGAATTAGAATTAGGATATTTTACCAAGTATGGCGATGGTGCCGCCGACATCCTTCCAATAGGAGGCTTGTATAAAACAGAGGTTAGAGAAATGGGAAGATATATACATATTCCAAACAACATACTGGAGAAAAAAAGCAGCCCCGGCTTATGGAAAGGACAAACAGCGGAAGCCGAGATAGGATTAACTTATGAAGAGATAGATGATATACTTAGAGATTTGAAAAGAAATAAATCTCAACTTACAAAATTCAGCGATGAAAAGGTACAAAAGGTGACAAAGCTCGTCGAAAAAAATAAACATAAGCAGTCTTTGCCTCCGGTCTGTAAGATATAAAATTAATTGATCTGTAAACGCTTTGTAACAGGATCGTCAGTCAAGAATCATTAATTGCTCTATGTTGTGTCATTTGTCAACCGTTATTGTTTCAAAGACTGGCATTTTCATGGGGTTGCATGTATGCATACTATAGTTGAATCGGAGTCAGGCCCGTCTTTAGCTACCGCTGGGTATCCATATCCTCTTTTCCTTTAAATCTAGACATCAGAAACGGCTGATCAAGATGCATCACATTGCTCGTTATTATAGAAATAATCAATCCCAAGAGGAAACCACCAATTATGTCGGTGAGATAATGTTGCATCAAGTATAATTTAGTGATGCCAATCAGCACTGGAAAACACCATATTAATAAACCGCCGATTCTGGATTTTTTATTAATTTGAAAGCCCACGACAAAAGCGAAGGCGGTTGCGATTGCAACATGATTAGAAGGATACGAATCGCCGCGTGCGAATGGTGCCACACTATCGTCTTCTAGTACAAAGTATTTAGGAAAAACCAAAGACGTTTGAAAGTCATTTGGAGGGGCTTGCCTACCAATCACAGGCTTTAGGTAGATTATTGAAATCGCTATGAATACGATGCTTATCAAGAAAATGAGCCCCACTTTTCTGGTTCGACGAATAATGGTAAGGATGATCCCGATGATAACTAAGGTAGAGAGATCGCCCAACGACGTAATGGCTATCATCAGAATATCCAGCTTCTCATTTCCTTGAACATCCTTCACGTGTGCGTTTATAATTTTGTCAAAACTAGTAGTTAATCCAGATGCAACCATAGCTGAAAGGCAAACAAATGCAATTGCTAATATCATAAATTCAAATGACCTAATTTTCACTATCCAGTGCGCCCAGACTCGAGACAGCTGCATCGAGCATCTTATGGGTTTATTCATTTTAATTGTTTACAGTAAATGCCCTCTCCCGAAACAGAGGCTCCACGGGATGAGTGGTATGATAAATAGCAGGGTCAGTCGTTGCCTTCTAAACAATAAATTAATGTTGGTGTTCAGACTTTAGTGATATCTACAGGCCATGGCGGTTATTGTTTTTCTTTTTAGTGTCAAACTACCATGTCCTCTGGTTTTATGATACAGTTTCAATATGCCCCAGGTTCGTTTTCGTACTTGCTGGCTGACTCCGGATCTCTATCAGCATAATACTTCACCATGCTCATTTTGAGCACTTTCAGAGAGAGTAACGCACATTTGATCCTTGCTGGTCCTAAGTTTGTCAGCCCTATATTTTCCAAGATGTCCTCCTTTACCAAATCCTTTACATGCTTCAATGGCTTATTTAGAACCATTTCTGTAAGCATAGAGGCACTCGCTTGACTGATTGCACAGCCCCTTCCTTCAAATTTAATATCCGTAATTTTATCTTCTTCAACTTTGAGATGCATATCAATCTCGTCGCCACATAGCGGATTACTATCGTGGATGCTGACGTCAGGGTTAGGTAGTCTTCCCTTATTCCTAGGATTTCGATAGTGGTCTAGAATAATTTCACGATAAATATCATCGCTCATAGCTTGAATATTCTCCGTGCGTTATGGAGTGCATCAATGAATATATCGACCTCTTCTTTTGTGTTATAGATATAAAAACTTGCTCGAGAGGTTGCAGGCACATCTAGTCTCTCCATTAACACCTGTGCGCAATGATGACCCGAACGGATTGCAACTCCACGTTCATTCATAATAGTGGCCAGATCATGGGGGTGGATATCGGCTATATTAAATGATATTACTCCACCACGGTCGTTTGCATCTAGAGGACCATAGAGTATTACATCTTTGATATCAGCAAGAGCACTCATTGCATATTTGGTAATATCGATTTCGTGGTCTCGTACTCTATTCATACCTATTCTGTTAAGATAATCGAGGGCAGCGCCAAAACCAATGACGCCTGCTATATTCGGGGTGCCGCCTTCAAATCTGTACGGTAAGTCGTTGTATACAGTGTTCTGTTTGTGAACCTCTTTTATCATATCCCCACCACCTATGAAGGGAGGCATTTCTTCGAGTATCTTTCGTTTCACATACAAAATGCCAACTCCTGTCGGCCCAAGCATTTTATGGGCAGAGAATGCGAGAAAATCACAATCTGTTTTCTGTACGTCCACTGGCAAATGAGGTACCGACTGCGCTGCATCCACAAGCACTGGAATACCATCACGATGAGCCATTTTTATAATCTCGTTTAAAGGTACTATGGTACCCAAAACGTTCGACATTTCGCTCAGCGAGATCAGCCCCACATTGCTTTTGTCTAGAAAGCTTTTGTAATCTTCCATCCTCAGATATCCACGATCGTCTACTCCGATGTAGCAGAGTTTTGCGTTTTTTTCTCCGCTCAGGATCTGCCAAGGAACAATATTACTGTGATGCTCCATTTCGGTTATTACAATACTTTGACCATCGTTCACGTTTTTGCGCCCCCACGCATAAGATACGAGGTTAATAGCTTCAGTGGCATTACGAGTAAAAATTATTTCTTCTGTAGAGCTTGCATTGATAAATTTGGCGACCTTTTCCCGTGTCTGCTCATAGGCAAGTGTTGCCTCCTCTCCCAATTGGTGAACCGCCCGGTGAATGTTTGCATTGTAATTAGAATAGTAATCGTGAATTGCGTTTATCACCGAGAACGGTTTTTGAGTAGTAGCAGCGTTATCCAGATAGACTAGTGTCTTATTATCACCAACCTTGCGCTTAAGAATAGGAAAGTCCTGTCTGATCTCGTAGACACTGAGGGCACTCTTCTGCATTGCTATTATAGCCACTCCTTAAGATATAAACGCATAGACTAATGACATGATTTGCAGACAATAAACTTAGTAATTGGTTTCTTAGCCCAGAAAACTTCGAAACTGTAATTTTCATAGATTAGTCTTCTGAGTGTAGCCTAGTAATGTCAGATTTAATAATGCGCCATTTCTATGACTTAGCCAAATGATGCTTCTTTGGCGCGAGGCATGGATAAAACCATTGTCAGAGTATGATTTAGGTTCCGAGGAATGTGCTTATTGTAAAGAGAGATTCAATGATCTAGACTTCGTTACTTCCTGTGAATTCTGCGAAATCGGAATTATGCACGATTTATGTGCAAATACTCATATTAACACTCATCATGGTAATCAGGTGAATGCTAAGGTAGCCGCCCATAAAGATAAACCATTACATGATTATCAATGAAGATTTTATCAGCTCTTGGCATATAACCAGCACCGTGTAAACCCTGTTTCAGTCGCGATCTCAGGGGGGTCTTCTTTACAGATACCCATTGCATGAGGGCAGCGCTCGTAGAAACGACATCCTGGTGGCGGCCGTGTCAAATCCGGCGGATTACCTTTGATGAACTCTATTTGCTTCCTATTATCGTGTAGTGTCGGGATGGCGGATATCAAGGCTTGAGTGTACGGATGCTTTGGATTTTCGTATATTTCCGAAGCCTTTCCTATTTCTACTATTTGTCCTGCATACATTACTGCGATCTTGTCTGCAATTTCTGAGATGATACCGAGGTCATGTGTAATCAGGATTATCGTCATCCCGTTTTCCTTTTTTAACCTCTTAAGGACATTAATTATTTGTGCTTGGACAAGCACGTCGAGGGCGGTTGTTGGTTCGTCAGCAATAACAATATCTGGTTTCAATAGTAGCGCCATTGCTATAACAACACGCTGCTTCATTCCACCGCTTAATTCATGAGGATACCTCCTCGCGATATCTCGATCAAGTCCAACTTGCTCTAACGATTCCAAAATACTATCCTCGATATTTCCTTTGAACTGATGTATTTGCATAATTTCGCGCATCTGATCTCCTATCTTGTAAACGGGGTCAAGCGTATTCATTGCCCCCTGGAATATCATCGCGATTTTTTTCCATCGAATCGATTTATTAAATTCCTTATCTGACAGCTTTACAATATCTATTCCACTGATTATCACGTTTCCTCCTATAATTTTGCCAGGAGGTTGCAATGCCCGTAGGAGGGCAGATCCGAGAGTACTTTTGCCGCAGGCCGACTCACCCGCTATTCCCAGAGATTCGTTCTCACCTATCGCAAACGTAATGTTATCTACCGCCTTCACAACGCCCTTATTAGCAAAATAATAGGCTTTTAGTCCAACGACTGATAATTTAGCTCGCGATAGTTCTGTCATTCAAGAATAATATTTTATTTCAAGCGTATAATAACCGATCTAAACCTTTACAGCTGACTGAACACGAGCATAGTCTAAGCTCCATAAATTGACTCTATACAACTTCTATTCTATTATCTGCCAAGAGTATAAATTGATGCAAGTATTACTATTTGTCTACCTCACGCTCGATGAGATTAAAAAATATCACAATAATAATTTCAATCTTTGTTGTAGCCACAGCTCTGATCATTACCTTCACGTCAATCGAACTTTCTCAAAATCATGTTGACAAGAGAAGCCATATTGATAGACAGCCCCTCAGCACACACTATCAAGATGCATCTCTTAGGCTTATTACGATTCGCTCTGACGGATCTCCTTTAGTCGGCGCCACATACTCAATTTCGCCAAACCCATTTGACAGTTCGAGCAATTATATCGCAAAGGCCAATTCAATTGATCCAGGTGACTCAACGGTTGGAATTAGTACGATGTCAGGATTGCGACCTGGTAAATACAATGTAACAGAATTAAAAGCTCCGGGAGGCTACTTAGCAAACGGCTCGTCAAGGATCGTAGAGTTGACATCAAAGCATACTGCCACATCAGCATTCGTGCATTTGCCTTTAAACGGGAGGAGCTTGGACAACAGCACTTCACAAATCAAGGATGTAAGTTACAGCGCTAAATTTGAATGCGGATCCGTGTCTGGAAATGATGGTCCACTTAGACCAGGACACTATGACACAGACATTAGTGTCTTCAACAGTCAAAGTTACACTGTCCCTTTTTTATGGAATGCAGTTATCAATAACGGTAAAAGTACTACGTCTATTTTAAAGACCCTCCAACCTCAGACATCTGCAAGTATAATATGCAAAAATATCCTCCAATTGTACAACATTCAGAATAACACGGGTAACCTAGTAGAAGGGTTTATTGTGATACGACCGCAGATCAATGCAGGTGGGTTGGCATCTTTTTCAGGTAATAGCGCCACAGTAACTTCACGCCCCCTGTCACAAGATCAGCTCAATCTATTAAACGTGCAAGTGTTTTATTCAGCGAATGCACTCTTGACGCTTCCACATGTTATAACAATGGATAAGGTTCTTTTTTCTATATTGAACGATACATCAGGAAAACTTCCAGCACCGTTGGTCGGAAAAACGCTTGATATTACACTAGAATCGCAGGTAAACCAGGTCATCGACCCTGAAGCTCAGGTTAGGAATATTTTAGCAGCCAAATATAACTTGTCAAATGTGGAACAAACTCATCTGAAGATCCAAATAATCTCTGTTAGCCTAGGGGCAAGCACAATGGTAGATGACCATGCAATTTCGTCATTACAGGTCAGACCACAACCTAATCCCTAGTTTACAAGTCTAACAAATAACTAAGACTCAGTTAGGTCATGGTCTATTATTAGCCAAATATATAATTGGCGTAACGTTTAACTTAGTTTATGAAAAGGAGTAATAGTTGAAGACGCCGATTTGTTCCTTTGATGCCAAGACTGGCGTCCTGTGTGCTGGCTGTGAGGCCAAATTAGAAGCTGGCCAATTAACTCCTACAGAAATTGAAATAGCAATAAAATTGACTCGACTCGCTGAACGAGAACAAGAGGTCAACACGTTGTCCATGATCAGCGCGGCCAAATCTGGAGAGGACTCTGTTTTGTTTCTTAGGGGTTCTGATATCAGTTTTCTGAGGTCTAATCCCGAACTTTTAAGGAAAGTAGAAGTAGAATTTGGAGGAGCAGTCTGGTTCGTTGAAGCGCAAGCAACTGACAGGAGGTTTATGGAGAATCTATTTTTTCCGTCGAAAGTGCTGAACATGAACTTCTTCTGGCTGCCGGATGGCAAGAAGTTAACTAGAGTACTAATAGACCGAAAAGACCCCAAGAACGCCATTAAAACCGCAAGGATCCAAGAACTTGCCAAGGAGCTTAGAAACGTCGAGTTAATAATAGAATATGGAGCTTAAACTTAACAGATGAAACCATAACATGAGCGTGTTTGATGATATCCACAGGACGCATTACACCGATCAAGTTCAGGAGAGCTTAATTGGACAAGTGGTGAGTATCGCGGGTTGGATAGAGGATATTCGCGACATCGGCAAAGTCGCCTTTCTAACGATTAGAGATATCCGAGGAGCAGCTCAAGTTGTCCTATCAGCAAATACTCTGAGTGCAGTCAAAGATAAACCTCGGCAGAGCGCAGTTATTGTATCAGGCGTTGTACAACATAGTAAATCAAAAGATTTTCCGCTAGAGATAAAAGCTGAAAAAGTAAATATTGTCACCGAGGCCACCCACCCTCTGCCCATCGATCCGACTGGCAGGGTTGAGTCAGCAATCGACAAACGATTAGATTCCAGAGCACTAGATTTGAGAAACCCCAAGACTTCTTCGATATTCGTGTTAAGGTCGGCTGTGCTCGATAATATCAGAACGACCTTAAGGTCAAAGGCCTTTGTTGAGGTAAATACCCCTAAGATCATAGGTAGTGCGAGCGAAGGAGGCGCAAATCTTTTTGGGTTCGAATATTTCAAGAAGCAAGCCTACCTAGCACAGAGTCCACAGCTTTACAAAGAACAATTAATCTTAGCTCTAGATAGAGTTTTTGAAATAGCCGCCTACTTCAGAGCGGAGAATTCGCATACAGTAAGGCATCTAACTGAATTTTTGAGCGTAGATATAGAAGCTGCTTTCATAAATTACGAAGACGCTATGGATCTAGCCGAGGAAGTTATAAGGAATACTTTTAACATTAACAAAATAATTGATAGAACGGACAGCGATGTATTACATGACCAGCTAAAGATTCCAACCCCAAGATTTCCTATTGACAGGCTCACTTACGAGCAGTGTATAGAAGAACTAGGGAAGGAAGGAGAAAAGCTCGAATTCGGCGAGGATCTTTCGGATGCATCGCTTCGAAAACTCGGTGAAATACATAAGGGATTTTATTTTATCACAGACTGGCCGCTTAAGCTAAAACCGTTCTACATACCTGAAAAACTAGACAATCTAAAACTTAGTCAGTCTTTTGATCTTCAATACGGATATTTGGAACTGATTTCTGGGGGCCAGAGACAACATGACCCAGTAAAGTTGCGCAAGGGGTTAATAGATCAAGGATTAAATCCTATGAATTTTGACCGCCATTTAAGAGTATTCGGTTGGGGAATG
>WJXE01000290.1 GCA_009665115.1 Nitrosopumilales archaeon | reverse complement strand
AACAAGCCAGTAAGTTTAAGGAAGACATTGATACGCCTGTTTCCACAGATTTGTTGAATCTCGAAGATGATGCCACCAACGTCGATGCATTAGGTGCGTCCAGCTTTGATCGAGAGGGCGTAGATCATCGGCGAAATGTGATCATAGAGAAAGGAATCTTGAAGGGGTTTATTTATGATACGTACACAGCCAATAAAGATAGCGTGGAGACTAGCGGAAATGCCGGAGGCTCTCCCAAATATCCCCCTATGGTATCTACTACGAACATGATTGTCAGCGCAGGCAACTCCAAATTAGAAACTTTAATTTCTGAAATTCAAAAGGGAGTCATAATAAATCGCTTTTCGGGAACAGTGAATCCTGTAGATGGGGATTTCTCAGGTGTTGTAAAAGGGGGCTATTACATTAAGGATGGAAATATCATTTGTCCTGTCAAAGAATTGATGGTGGCTGGCAATGCATTTGACGCTTTAAAGAATCTTACAGGCGTGTCTAAAGAAACAAAGTCTTTACCAGACTCCATCCTGCCGTACACCCGATTCAGCAATATATCTTTCACTGCCAGCGAAAGGTAATTTCAGATTTCTGTAATTACCTCTCAAACAAATCATAGTGAGCGATGATTATTCTCTTCAAAATCGTTAAACGCTAGCTAATGGTCGTAACTTAGCTTATACACTCACAACTTGAGCGAAGAATCTTATCTGCATGCAACTACCAAAGACTGGGATCAGCTGCATTATATACTTGGGAGATATCAGATTTATCTTGACAATCGGCTAGAATGGTAACCTATGATATTGCTGTTGTAGGTGGAGGTCCGGCTGGTCTCTCTGCTGCCTATGCAGCCGCAAAAGCCGGTGGGAAAGTAATTTTATTAGAGAAAGACGAGTCTATTGCACATAGCATCCGAACGAGTGGCGTAACATGGATAGATGAGATTGAAAAACTAGGCATTGGCAGCGAGTACTATAATCCTATAAAAAATTATTCATTCATATCGAGTTCAAACGAGGTTACCATCAGAGGGATCACGCCTAAAGCATGTGTCTTGAACGTGCGCAGTACTTATCAGCATTTAGCGATGTTGGCAGCTGAGGCTGGTGCAGAAATTATGGTGAGGAGCAGGGTGACCAACGTCGTTACTACTCCAGAAGACCGACGGATTTGTGGACTAAAGGCGAAGACTCCAAAGGGCGAAACTGTAATTGAATGTAAGGTAGTAATCGACGCCAGTGGTTTTAGTTCTTCTATTGCCCGCTGTTTGGGAATAGTTAAAGAATGGAGAAGATACGGAATTGGCGCTGAATACGAATGCTACTGTGAAAATCTAGACTACGAAACGTGGATATTAATGGTTGGTACAAAATACTCCGAAGCAGGTTACGCCTGGATTTTTCCGGTTTCCAAAAATAAAGCACGCATTGGAGTTGGAGTCGGCAGACCCGAATCTTATTCGGATCCATTACAGAAATTAAACGATATCATGGATAAAAAGCTACGGCCGTTAGATGGAATAGGAAAAATCCAGCCAATAGAGCTTCACTATGGATTTATCCCGAACGAAGGTCCAAGAACCCCCATCGTCTATGATAGGTTGATACTTGTTGGGGATAGTGCAGGTCAGTCTAACCCTTTAGTGTTGGAAGGTATTCGGTATGCTATAGAGTATGGGAGGTTAGCGGGCAATATTGCGATGAAAAAAAATTGTAGCAAAGAAGGACTTGCGGAGTACGAAAAGATCTGGAAAGATAAGAACCAAGCCATGATAACGTCCGCTCTCAGAGTTCAGAAGAGATGGATTGGTCTCTCAGATGAAGAATGGAATAGAGAGATTGATATTCTTGGAGAAATGTCTGTCGATGAATTTATCGACTTTATCAAAGCAGAGTTTACCATTGGCAAGCTTCTGAAGTTTGCGTTAAACCATCCTAAACTCGCCACCCGGCAGCTACTAGGCCTAGTCACGAGATCTTAAGGCAAAACTTTTATATCTTTCACCAACCAGCAACACATGTTTTGCCAGGTGAGACCGTCACACAGTTTACACCTATTCTGTATATGCTTGGTTTCGGCGTATTTGCTGGAGGCATTTCCTTGTTTTTGTCACGATTGATTTCGCCTCGGCGAAGGTATAATCCTGTCAAGTTTTTGCCCGTGGAGTGTGGCCAGGTACCAGTCGGTGAGGGTCGTTCTCACTTTATGATGCAATATTATGCGTATATACTGATGTTTGTCGTATTTGATGTAATGGCAATTTTCCTTTACCTGTGGGGTGTCTCATTGTTTTCCATTCCTAGGGTTGCGACTCTTCCTATTATGGCATTCCTGGGAGTTATGTTCTCTGCGATGGGTTATGCATTGTACTTATCTGGAAAGAAAGGCATATGGTAGTCGTGATAATATCACTAACAAGTATTAAATATCTAATAACCGAACGAGTAGATGAGGGATGGCAATGATCAAGGACTTGATTAACCCAACTCAATTTAACGTACTGGTGAGCAAGCTGGGTGACATACTAGTCAAAGCTCTGGACAAGCCATTGGGTTATGCCATCAATTGGGGAAGGATATGGTCTTTATGGCCAGTACATCTTGAAACTGCCTGTTGTAGTGTGGAATTTGGAGCGGCTTCAGGTCCAAGATATGATGTAGAGAGGTTTGGAATTATTGAAGCCTTTGGTTCGTTGAGGCAGTGCGACTTGATCGTTGTGCAGGGAACGATTACCAGAAAAATGGCACCACGATTAAGAATGGTCTATGATCAAATGCCAGAGCCCAAGTACGTAATTGCAATGGGTGCATGCGCAATTACTGGTGGGCTATACATTGATTCGTATAATGTTCTCCCCGGAATCGACGGGATTATACCTGTTGATGTTTATGTGCCTGGATGCCCCCCTCGACCTGAAACTTTGATCCAAGGAACCATGTTGCTGCAAGAAAAAATCAAGGTGTCAAAGATCAGGTAGTATGAGCTCAAAGACCGATCATAAAGATTATAGTAATAATAATTATATCA
>WJXE01000289.1 GCA_009665115.1 Nitrosopumilales archaeon | reverse complement strand
CCGCTTATCTGTGTACCTTCTAACTAAGAATAAGTCAGAACATAAAATTATCGAATATAGATCACGAAAGTGTATGTATTCTATTTAGATCGCCATTGCTAATGCAATTATATAACAACTACACATTTAGGTAATTAATGAGTACTGCTTATAATAGGAATGAAGTAGATATTCAATCTTCCCTACAAAGCGTAAGACACAACCTGATTGCGAAAGATATTACATTGCAGAGGATAAAACAGCGGCAGACAGCCATAGGTTTTATAAATCAACTAGATATGCCAGCAGGTTTGAAGGATCTGATAATCAATCATGGTTTTACATTGGATTTACTTCAAAATATACAGCCTAGTGATTTAGCTGAGGATCTCGGTATTGAGAAGGATGTAGCTAAGATAATATGTGATACTGCAAGGAGACTTTTGAGAGCTGACAGGTTTGAGACCAAAGTAACGATTGAGCATTAATACTTCGCTATGTATTCATAGATAAATATAGAATCGGATTTCAGGGATTTTTATTGATGCTAAAAAATTCCTTTTTCTTGGTAATAAATTATGAGGGGCATTGAGAACTCAGAATATATCTCATTTCTCTATTTGTCTGTGGCTTGGGATCGCTACTACTGCTAGGACACATCCCGGACAAGACCCGTCATAATCAAAAGATAGCTCTCAACGCAGATCATATTATTACATAGTTCTCCATTTTGAATTTTATTGCTGATAATGGTTTGTGGTTCAATAGGTTATGGCGGTATTGATGATATAAGACGTATTTACACTTTCTTGGATACTGAAGGCTTCGACATAGTAGATCATATTGTTGGTAGAGGTATGGATTACTCTGATATCAAGGATTTCCGCAATAAAAAGAAATTGTCTCGACAAATAGTTAATCATGATCTAGAATACGTAAAAAAAGCAGACGTTCTCGTTGTATTGGCAAATATGCCAAGTTATGGGGCGGCCATAGAAATGTTTGTTGCGAAGAATTCTGGTAAAAAGATAGTCTTGTTAGCAAAAGATCCTGTACCGACACCATGGTCCATAAATTTTTCAGATTATGTTGTAACAACTGAAGAAGAACTCATCAAATTACTCTGGGACTTAAAAAAAGGAGTGACGTATTAGTTTATAGTTTATGATTCCATGGATGCATCTACTGAAATAAGTAGAACGACCTACTACTAGCTTGTCGATTATTAATCGATCAGCTGAGATTATACCATCATACTATACTCTAGAGCTTCTGGAAGATATGTTCGCTCGAATCAACTCTGTTGAATTGATTAGCATAGACCATATTATTTATAGGATTCAAAGTTACTAACTCTATGACCTACCTATGTAGCCTATCGTAGGGGTTCTTCTTTCTTTTCAAATCCAAAATAACAAGAATGGCACATTTCCTTTCTATAAATTACTCCTCTATTACCACACTTGCTACATACCTTCTCATAGTCCACAGTTGAATCCAAAGACTTAGCTTTTTGTATACATTTGCCGCAAATTGGTGCCTCAAGATTGAAGCTAGAAAGAAAACCAGATCCGCACTGGAAACACCTTAGACTATACATTTGTCCTTTTGGTTTCCAGCGTCTGAATATGCTAATCATAATCCTATCCTCTTCATTTTTGAGCCACACACAGGACATGCAGCTTGCTTATGCTGCATCCCACAGCTCATGCAATAATATTTCAGCGAACCACCATCAGCTGATGTTGGGCTAAACATCCCTCCCATGATGGTCCCTTTGACACTACCCATTCTTGCTATCATCCTTCTTCTTAGATAGAAATTGAGTAGCAAGAAGGTTCCTACAACTGCAACTAGTGATATTGGAAACGGTATTAGCATTGAAATCATGATGCTTATGCCAAAGGATATTCCAATCCAAACTAGTTGATTAATAAAAAACTGTTTATTAACTGAACTCAACCCTATTTTTTCACCCTTTCTAATATATTATTCTATCACAGAATATTAAGAACTTGATTAACGTTGTAAGTTAACATTGTTACCTTACACGGTTTGGCATGCTTTAATTCAATCGTCACTATTTATCCACACCTAAGAAATGAAACAAAAGCGGAAATGACAAATAGAAATGGAAAATAAAATATGCTTTGCGGCATAATAGAGTCTTTATCATAGTTCAGCTTTTTGTCAGTAGACGGTAGAAAGCTTCAATTTCTAATCTCACAAGAAAGATCCTAATTGAGTTCTGAGCGTACTCGTCTTATCAGAGTCTCCATGTCGATTGGTTTTCTAATAAAACGACCCCCTGTATCTCCTAATATTTCTTCTATCTCATTATTCTCATCTTCAATTGGAAAGTATCCTCTCACTACATCATAATGGACATAAAATGCTGTAGCAAAGAGTACTTTAGGTTTATTATCTATCTGTTTCATTTGCTGGTAGAGTCTAAAGCCATCAATACCCGGCATTCCAACATCAATTATCAATAGGCCATATATTCCAGCTTTATAATCCTGCAATGCCAAGAGAGGCTCATTATAAGTGTCTACTTGCTCTTTGAAGCCATTCTCTTCTAAAATCTTCTTGAAAGCTAAAGTGATATCAGGTTCATCATCAACAATTAAAATTCTTTTTTTCCTTCCAATTGTAGCCATATTATATGATCATCACAGTCGTTCTTGCTGATGGTGCAGTTGTTGCATTCAACATAAGGACGTCGCTACAACTCCTTCGATTATTTGGTATATATTTTTTCCAATGTTAAGTATAGAATATAATCCACCTTAATTAAGCGGTGTGGTACAGTTATCTAAACATGGAAGCGGCTAGATATCATTAGCATTTTCCCAGCATAAATCTGGCCACCATCAGCTAAATTAGCACGTCTACGATCTTCACTCGGTTGTCATTACAGGGATAGTGCTAAACAACTCCCAAGTGTGTGATTGACCGTTCAGTTTGTTGCTTGCCAAGATTACTAAACATGATTATGCGGATTGCGAGGAGTGGATAATATTAACTACTGCGATCTGCTTAAATCTATAC
>WJXE01000288.1 GCA_009665115.1 Nitrosopumilales archaeon | reverse complement strand
TTTTTAGGGGCATTAACTAGATCAATCGTTTTTTCTAGATCCTCAAACATAAATTCTCTTACTTTATTAACAGATTTGTAGTATTGCGAATTTTTGAATGACATAAGGTCAACTACTGTTGCAGGAAATCCAACTTTTATTTTGTACGGATATACACAAATCCATTATTCCATCCGATAATTATGGAGGAGCTGCCAGGGCTTAATCGCATCCTATAACTTTGATAGACTTTGCTATCATTGCAAGAAATGTGTTTGTCTAGAGTGACCTCACTTATGGAATCTTTTCATTTCGGTCGGCTAGTTGCTGTATCCCATGCGGCGAAACCATATTATTCCATGTCATTCGTGCATTTCCATTTTTATCCAGAAATATCACGTCTCCTATTTGTTGGCCTGTCCTCCGAAAAAAATAAGTACTAACTAGATTTCCCAAAAAATATTACAAAAAATTTTCACAAGTCGCGGCTAGAACAATCTTACTTAAACCTTACCTACAAATATTGTCTTCCTTCTATGTTTGATTTCAGGCGCATCTATTGCTGTAATCCTGATAGTCATATCCACAAGCGCTCTATGTGTATTACACTTATGACACATAATAAAGTTACAACCAAAGCATTTCCTAATCGTTGATTCTAGTCCTTCTGTATCTCTGCTATTGGGTATGAAATCCCAATCCCACCTCTCCATTTTATGACCACATTCCAGAGTTCTTTCGGAATCGGCGCACGAAAGCGTCAGAGAAGAATTGATAATATGACACTGTAGTTTGAGGATAACTTTACAAATGTGAAGAAAGTAGACGCTAACTGGAGGCCTTAACTGATTAGTGTGAGACAAAGTACCACAGACACAATGAATGCTTTCACGTGTCCTTGTACCTCCCTATAACTTCAAGTCTCTAGAAACCGCATCCACGTAGTACTCCTTTGCACATTCACAGTAACCGTATCATTAGTACACCTAAGTAAATTTCTGCTTACTAAATATGGTTGTTCACACCTACTAAGTTATGAATTACTACTATACTTAAATAATCATTTACCTAAATGCATATTAAATGCAAGTAGGAATTGATAGCTTCGCAGCGTTTGATAACGCTGGCCTCTCAGTCAGCCCATCTGAGCGTTTGCGAAGATTGATCGAACAAATTGAATACGCCGATCAAATTGGGTTGGACGTATTTGGAATAGGTGAACATCACCGTCAGGAGTTCCTCGATTCGGCTCCTGCTGTCATCCTAGCTGCGGCAGCTGCGCGAACGAAACGCATACGTCTTACGAGTGCTGTAACAGTACTGAGTGCAGCCGACCCAGTACGGGTGTTTCAAGAATTCGCAACCTTGGATCTTTTGTCACAAGGTCGGGTGGAGATGGTTGTGGGCCGTGGCTCATCCATCGAGGCGTTTCCCCTGTTCGGATTTCGATTGGAAGATTATGACTCGCTTTTCGAAGAGAAGCTCGATTTGCTGCTGAAGATTCGTGACAATGAGCATATCTATTGGTCTGGCAAGTATCGGCCTACTCTGAATGGACAGGGAGTCTATCCGAGGCCTTTACAGAATCCTTTGCCTATATGGATAGGCGTTGGTGGGACTCCAGAATCATTCGTCCGTGCTGGTTTGCTTGGACTGCCTTTGATGGTCGCAATCATAGGCGGCGAAACGCACAGATTCCGGCCACTCATTGATCTTTACAGGGAGGCTGGAAGGCGAGCCGGCCATTCATCCGATCAATTGAAAGTAGGCGTACATTCGCTGGGCTATGTCGCAGAAAGTACACAAGAGGCAGTCGATGACTTCTTTCCAGGCTATGCACATACCATGACCGAGGTTGGGAAGGAGCGCGGATGGCCTAAGATGACGCGTGCGGGTTTTGAAGCCCAGCGAGGTCCGCAAGGTGCACTTCTCGTAGGCGATCCAAATGAGGTAGTCGAGAAGATCATCCGGCACAGCCAAGCGCTAGGCGGCATATCCCGCATCACTTTTATGATGAACCCCGCCTCATTACCTCACGCGAAGCTCATGCGAGCTACCGAATTAATAGGTACGCGTATCGCACCTGCACTTCGTGAAATCGGTGAAAGTGAGAACTATGTGGAGGTATTATGAAGCAACCTAAAAGAGTACAACAAACTCAGGAATGTGAGATATCCAATATTTGGGAAGTTCTAGGAAGACGATGGTAATTATTAATTCTAAAGAATCTTTGTAATAAAGAAGCCATTCGTTTCAACCAATTAAAAAGGGCTCCCAGGAATAAGTAGTACTGTTTTATCAGATAGACAGGGACCTATAGAAAACAAATGAAACGTGATTATTCCAAACTATTGAATAGTCAACGAAACAAGAATGAAACCATAGTTTCAGTAATAAAACGATTATTTGGAGAACATAACAAGATTGGTAAGAACACAGAACAGAGAAATATCATTCAGATGTATAGCTTATAACACGCATCGACTAACGAATCTCACTATAATAATTGATTGTTCCTACAAAGCCGTTAGGATTGTCAGATGCCAAATGGGAAGAAAAGGAGAAGGGAGACGAGGCCCAAAACATTTAGAACAATATCCCGCGAGTGATTCTAAACAACGATCCCTTTCGTATTTCTTACATTGATCCAACCGCGCGTACCTCTTTAATTTAGTGACAGAGTCATTACGTGATGACTAGAAAAAACTACAGTTTTCTTCTAGTTGGTTCAACAACGACCAAAAGGCGAGGAGACGCATGCCCAATAAAGTTCTACGGTTATTGTAGCTCCATTAGCGGTCATAGTTCCATTACATATAACATGCCCAGTACAGGAGCCATGAATAATCCCCTCTTCCCATTTCCAAAAGGTTCCCTTCTCACCCAAACTATGACTAAGGTTTGTATTGTTAGTGTTTGATGCTACTCAAATTCCACTATTTTCTGATTTTTTAATTTCTATCGTAACTTTATCACCCACTTTTATACCAATGTCTTCATACTCTTTCATACTCATTTTAAAGGTAGGGGAATCCGTGGGAACGCCACCACCAGCGGTCATCCGTGAAATATTTGAC
>WJXE01000287.1 GCA_009665115.1 Nitrosopumilales archaeon | reverse complement strand
CTTCACTAGGAGTTATGAGATGAGCACGATATTTTATGCTTTTGATTATTCACACAATTTATATTATATTTTCGACTTTTGACCATAAATTACAAGAAATTTTATGTTTATTTTATAATCTATTTTTAAATTAGATCAACTCATTGGGCCGGCATAGAAATTGGTATGAAATGCTTTTTTAAGACTGACATGTCTACATTAAAAAGTAGAATAATTTGATTTTTCTTATGTAACGAATCCGATTCTCTCAGAATACTGCTTCTCACTATCAGAATCTGTCTCCGATTCGCCGCTCTATCAATATTTCTTTTGATAGTACTTGAGATAAGGAACTCAATGCCGAGATTGCTATATGAGATAGGATGTAATCTATCTAAGGTATATGCATGTTTATAAAAAGCACTTCTTTGGACAGCCATGTGGGATCCAATTTCCATATTAATGCTCGATCTTCTGCTTTTTATTCTTGTAACATCCATCAAGTTTTACTACTGAAACATTGGTAGGCGCGCGAGTCACAGTAGTAATCAACAAGAACAGCAACAAACCGAAACACAGAAAATATCCTAATAATGCAAGGAGGTGGTTCTTTACGTACACAATCGTGATCTGGCGAATCTCAGTTTACGCAGCAGTATGATCAGAGGCCATGCTATTCCATGAAGGCAGATAGATAGGAGTATTCTATCCGGACAAAGATATCAAGAGATTTCGGTATTACTCGCTATTCTTAAACACATCTGAAATGAAAGTAAAAAAAAGGTGTTAATGAACGTCCCTGGATTCATCGAACCGCTTGGGATAAATTATAAGAAGAAAATACGCAAACTGAAAATCTATGCTCACTTTCTGATATCGGTTAGTTTCTTTAAGAGATCTGCGCGCGTTTCTGTTTCCTTTTGTTCGTTTCAGCTCTATCCATTTAGTTTCAAAGTGTAAAAGAAATATGTGAACACTGCTAAGTCAGCTTCGAAGTAAATCTTACTGAATCTACCGTCGTTCCTTTAGCGGGGGTCGAAGGAGTACTAGTATTAGCAGGAGTAGGCGTAGATAATGGTGTTGTGACGTCAGTCATTACATTACTAGATTTGATGTTATTTATCAAAATTGTAATAGGACCAGTATAGCTGCCGTTGAATGAGACCGTCTCAGTTCCTCTCCCACCGGTTGCTGCCTCATTTGTCTTGTTCCACAGAACTTTACCAATGTTGGAATAAATGGTCATATCAAAACTATCTACTGGCACTAATCGTTGTATGATATTTGGTTGGCTGGCTAGCATACCCAGACTTGAATTGGTCTTGCTAGTTGGTGCTGGAGCACTTGCGTTTAAGAAATCTATTTCCATCTGAAATCCACTTTTAGAAAGAAGATTAGGAGATTGCGTAGGTAATGTTGAGATAAAAGTCAGCTGCACTTGATAGATCCCTTTGTCAGAAATCTTCGTAGCAATTGGTGGTTGTGAGCCTGTACCTGCAGTAGCAAGAGTAGAATTACTATTGTTTCCTGTGCTACTTCCAACATTCCCCAATTGGTTCGCGCCCCCACCAGTATTTTGACCAAAAGCAAAGATAGATGGAGATAGCAATAATGTCGTGATAAATAAAAACAGAAGAGAAGCAGCTCCTGATGCAGGAAATAAAGCACGCTGTCTTGAGTCTACTTCTTTTACCCTCGTAATAAATGAGTAACAGATTGCTGACGAAACGAATAATGAATTCTTGTAAGTTTTCTTCGAGGCTATTTTGAGTAGTATGTTTCCAAATACACCGTGCATATAATATATCTGACAATATCCTTTTTTAGAGTTATATATACTTGGTTATCTTCTAAGAACCGTAAAGCTCGCTTTTTTCGTCATCCCTACCCGGAAGAGAGAATTGCTAGAAATCCTATCTCATGAATCTGACAGGAAGCAACTTGAAGCATACGATGCATTAAAGGAAGTCATTAGTAACTAGTAACGACTGGCACTCTAGGCTGAATTTGCGCTTGGACGGTGAAGATTACAAATTCATATTGTGGTATATTAGCGATCGTCGCAGGATAGGATGTTTTTGTCAGGAACCGCTCCGATGATGATTTTTTCTTCCTACGTTCTTTTGCAAAAATAAATACTAACTGATCAAAGACGTTGCTTTCGGAATCATATCCATGAAGATATTGGAAGGAGGAGCTGAAGATTGTTCCAAGTATAATAATAACTCGTAGAACTATTTCTTTGTCTTTCGTCTAGTTGTCTTCGTCTTCTTTTTTCCTGTCCTTGGTTCTATGCCTTGCTTACGTTCTACTGATGCAACATAGGCATTCGCTCTATCTTTTGATATACCCTTCTTTTTCTGGATCGCTGTAGATGCATCTGAAAATTTTTCGTATTTTTTTTTCCTAATTTTACTGGTATGCTACTAATTTTTACTTGTCCAACTATAAGCTTTTCTTTATTAATTGAAGCTGCACTCGCTGAGTAATTTCTAATTTTTAATCTATGATAATAAATTTGTATTTGTACAGACGCTGAGTGATTTGATATAGAAACTCTTCTATTTTTGGCAATATGGCTATACTAAAATTTCATTACAATGGTTATTAACTATTACGCTAAGAAATAAAGTATGTTGTCATTAGCATGTCGTGACATAGGAATTATGGATTGCGAATATGTTGCTAGAGGAGAAACGGAAGAAGAATTGTGGGGAGAAGGTGCAGAGCACATAATAAAAGTGCATGGCACAGAAGATGCGGATATAACTCCACAATTTAAAGAGAGTTATAAACGGTACATCAAATATTCTTAAAAATCAGACATAAATATCGCTGAAGTTTTAAAACCAGTATTTAGACCAATAACGGGTCATCTGGCTACGGGAACTTCAGCAAATAATAAATAAGAATAAGATAATGATGATTCGGAAGTCTCTGCTGTCAGTTCTCAACACGACGGGAGTAGACAAAGATGAGAAAACTTCAATATGATTTCGTGGAAAGTATAGCCAGCCCAATATTTGTAGCAGCATCCCCAGCTATGGACATATATTTTTTCAATATCAAAACGACATATGAATTTCTCTTCGAA
>WJXE01000286.1 GCA_009665115.1 Nitrosopumilales archaeon | reverse complement strand
AGATAACCAAGAGTAACCGAATAAAACTAGCAATCGATGTTGCAAGAGTTTAATTCTAGTGGATGACTATTATGATTACGAAGGCTATTCTCTGTAAGAACGTGCTGACATAGCTGGATAATGCCCATCTTGTCCATTGAAGAACGCTGGTTTCGGATCGCACGTTGCAATCCTCGAGAAGACAATTTGAGAAACTACGTTAAAGGAACAGTTATAGGTTTATTGCCCTCTGTTTCTATTGATTTAATGTAATGAAGAAGGAGTTTATTATTTCAAAGATCGAAGCTTCGCAAGAAGGTGACCCGAATGACTACAAACCAGGAAGCGACAAGCAGCAAAATCCTTTCGGGTCTAACTTGATGGCATTTACCTCCCCAGAAGATTTGATGAAAAATTTACCGAAGATGATGTCAAATTTGTCTCGGATGGCCGGGGGTGGTACCGCCATCAGCGATTCGCCTACATTTAAGCTGAGCATGAAAGAATATGAAGACATCGGCATAAAAGTTGGGGATGCAGTCACGATTGAAATTAAGAAATCAGAGAATATCGAAATCTAGCTACACATCAGCAATGATCAAAGATATTAGTCCGAATGCTGACGTAACAATGTAATCCGTTTGTCACTAGCTTAGCATCAACGTTATGGGTAGGTTTGCAGACAACCCCTTGCTGCTGTAATAACACGCTTATACACGGATAGGCCACGCAGTCGCGTCGCCAAGCCTCTAGTGGTTTTACAGATCTTGCTATCGTCGTGGATATTGTTTCGTTTGAGTAGATAAATACCAGATAACATAATCCCAATTGCAGTTTGAAATACGCGTACTTGCTCAAGTAACACATACACAACAACGCATTAGCCACAGAGTCGACACAAATTATATTTAGGCATTCAATCTTATTCAAGCATGCGTCTAAAGCTCATATATGCCGCCGGTGGAGGAATCGTTGCTATTGCCGTAGCGATATTTGTTATTAGCAGTACGGGAACTCATTTTAATAATAATGCTGGCCAGACGAACACTACTGCTGTGCCGCTTACACTGTCTATAAAAGACATCGTTCCCAACCAAATTAATAATCATTCAGCAACTATACAAGTTTCTTTTAACGCAACCAATCCTAATAAAGGAACTGCAATTTTAGAGGCAATTGCATATGATACACTGGTTGATGGCAAGCGAATCGTGTCAGGAACCATAGGATCGAGGTTGGAGGGATTTGTTACATCTTCTGCTGGAATTTATCCGATTGTTGGTGACGGATCTGTCATCTTAAAAGATAATCAACTATTTCAAAAGAATAATTCTACAGCAAATGCTTGGAACAAAGTAGTTGAGGGAAAGGCAAATTATGTAGTAACTGGAACTATGTCGTATAGGGAAATATCTAGTCTTCAAGTAAATTCGACCGATAGGAATTTTAGGCTAGCGTTCCACTGAATAACCAGCCTACATGGTAATCTTCTCAAAGCGATGTGAAAGGATCCCAAAACCAACATCAGAAGATCTCTTGGTATCACCTTTTATTTCAACAAAAGCGACGCTTCTTTACCCACCTCTACATTACTTACCTGCGTTTGTAAACCTGATTGGCTTGTTTAACATTAAAGTAGGCTTCCTTATGTGTCAGGATTTTGGTTTTTACACCGATGTCTTTTATTACAGATATTATTGACTGAATTGGTCATAATTTCACTTGACTAGAATGCAGCAGCCATGGAAATATCATTAAGATTTCATCTCTAGCTGCCATTCCAATTTCCCTCGAATGAACTTTATAATACCTGGTCCATCTAGTCCTGTTTCTTTATCAATTTCTCTTTTTTCTTGTTCAGGGATTGCTCTATTCCAGAAAAGGTCCTAAATAAATACCAAGGTAAACTTACTAGAAGACTCAACCGTAGACTAGTCGATAATGTACTAATTGATATATACTCAAGAACTATACAATATAGCATCTTATGGCCGCGTCCCCACGAGCGAAAAAGCAAATCAAATCAGATCCAACAAAAAAAGAACCGATAGGCTCCCGGGCTAATTACGCTTCCGGTGCGGTAAAGTTAACAAATAGTCAGAAAATTGCTATACAATGGCGCAAAATCTATGATTTGCCTCCATTACATACCAAACCGAGACATGACGCCGTTAAGGATTTGTGCGGAATGTTAAAAGAGTATGCTGATCACGAAGACCCAGTAGAGTTTGTCAACCAAATTAGAGAAAACCTATATTGATTCAAATGTCTGGTTTTCGTATGTTACGAAAGGCACTTATGAAAAAACTTATGATAAAGCAAGAAATATCATAGATGGGATAATCGCAAATCCTCAGTCTGTCGTTGTAATTAGTGACTTGGTCATACTTGAGATGGTCTCTATTCTCAGGAGCAAAGTAGTTCAGAAAGAGTCTTTCACGGATTCAATAAAGAGCGAGAGTCGAATAGCAGATACGTTAAAGTCGAAAATAGATCTATACACAAAAGAATTTCTTGCAAAAATAACTGAATCTACTATGGCAAAAAAACTAGTTGCTGTGGAATCAAATATCCCGAGGAATGAATTCTTCAGGAGGGTTGTGCAAATACAGCGGAAGACATTTGGAAAAATTTTAGACCAGAATTTCTGTCCTATTTGCAGGCGTCCGTATAAAAGTTATCGGTATAGGGGAGCAGATTACAATGATATACAACATGCGATTATGGCTCAGTTTGCGAGAGTTAATCGTTTAATCACATTCGATCGCGGCTATGAATTTCTGAAGCCTTTCTTTAATAGCACATTTGAGATACAGATTATTAGATGAAGCACTTTTTAACACGTAAAAATACGAGCCGAGAACCATATCACAATTCAATGCATTGCCCCAGTACTCATTCCTTTGATTCTAATGAGGTTGTCACATCAGGCAGAAATGCACAGACTGATATTGACTGAAACCAGCTTTGCACGTCAGATGAACACTCCACTCGTGCAGTGAACCTTATGAATCGTTTTCCAAAACGGCGTACCATTACTTCGGGTCATAAATGGTCTTGATTTGATTGTGAACCCCATAGGAGGTGCTGGAGTAGTGTACATG
>WJXE01000285.1 GCA_009665115.1 Nitrosopumilales archaeon | reverse complement strand
TGATACCAACTGATGACGATAAAAGTAGATTGTTTGAGTCAGTCCAGTCAGCATTGAAAGTGGGGAATGGCGTCGTAGTTGCTTCCACTGATAGCGAAGATACGTTGTATTCTCAACGCAATGCATGTGCCCGCTGCGGCATCAGCCTTGGTGATTTAGAACCGCGGAGTTTTTCCTTTAATTCTCCATTTGGTGCATGCAGAGAATGCAACGGCCTGGGAATTAAAATAGAATTCGATCCTGAACTAATTATTCCGGACAAATCAAAAAGCATCTTGGAAGGAGCAGTCAAACCGTGGTCAGGGCATTTTGCAACTTTTCGGTCTGCAATGCTTAGAGATGTAGGCAAGCGGTTCGGCTTCGACCTCAGCACTCCTATTTCAGATATGACAGACAAGCAACTCAAAATTATAATCTATGGAACTGATGAAAATATTCAATACAGGTACGAATCAAGAAATTCTGACTCGAGATGGGAATATCGTGGCCGCTTTGAAGGTGTCATTCCCAACTTGGATCGCACTTACAAGGAGACTGAATCTGATTCAAAACGGGAGGAACTTATGCAATTCATGCGTGAGCAGCCTTGCGAAAAATGTCGTGGAAAACGATTACGAGACGAAGTTCTTTCTGTGAAGATTCAGCAGAAATCAATAATCGATATTTGCGATCTTTCAATTGATGAATGTTTCAATTTTTTTGACAAAATAACACTTTCAGAAACAGAGAGACACATAGCCAAAATCATACTAAAAGAAATAATTTCAAGACTCGACTTCCTGCGCAACGTAGGTTTGACTTATCTGACTTTGAACCGAATGACAGCTTCCTTATCCGGTGGCGAGTCCCAGAGGATTAGATTAGCCACTCAAATCGGTTCCAATCTGACTGGAGTCCTTTATGTCTTAGATGAGCCTACGATAGGTTTGCACCAGAGAGACAATGCAAGACTAATCGATACACTCAAGAAATTGCGCGATCTCGACAACACGCTGCTAGTTGTCGAACACGACGAAGAAGTTACCCGCTGTTCGGATTGGATTATTGACATAGGCCCGGGTGCCGGTGTTCACGGGGGGCAGATTGTTGCAAGTGGTACATTAGGAAAAATACTAGACACCAAAGATTCTGTCACTGGTGCTTATTTGCGTGGCGATATGCTTGTCTCCCATCCTGCACAAAATAGGAGGACTCCCCTTAATTGGGTAGCAGTGCATGGTGCTCGCGAGAATAATCTGAAATCTATTGACGCGCAGTTTCCGCTAGGGTGCATGACGGTCGTAACCGGCGTTTCTGGTTCGGGTAAATCAACTCTGGTAAATGATATCTTTTTCAGGGCTCTTGCCAACTATTTTTATGATTCCAAGGAACGACCTGGTAAGTACGATAGTATCTCTGGGTTAGAACATGTAGATAAGGTGATTGGGATAGACCAGTCACCGATAGGACGAACACCAAGATCTAATGCTGCTACTTACGTCAATGCTTTTACACCAATTAGAGAGCTCTTCTCAAAGACCCCTCATGCTAGGGAACTTGGCTATAAGCCAGGCAGATTCTCCTTTAATGTTTCTGAAGGTCGTTGCGAGGTATGCGAAGGAGGGGGTGTAAGGAGGATTGAGATGCAATTCCTACCTGACGTCTATGTAACATGTGATGAATGCAAAGGTAAACGATATAATTCTGAAACACTAAAGGTAAAATATAAAGGAAAAACAATTTCTGAAGTCCTGGATATGACCGTGGAGGAAGCCTTAGAATTTTTCAAAAACGTTCCTGTTGTTGAAAAAAAACTTCAGACTCTTAATAAGGTCGGTCTAGGATACATCAGATTAGGCCAGCCTGCCACTACGTTATCGGGCGGTGAGGCGCAAAGGATCAAACTTGCAGCTGAACTTTCAAAAAGAGATACTGGAAAAACTCTATACATACTTGACGAGCCCACTACTGGTCTTCATTTTGCAGATGTTAGCAAATTATTGAGTGTCTTGAACACATTGGTTAATCTTGGCAATACCGTTATTGTTATTGAACATAACCTAGATGTTATAGCTTGTGCTGATTGGATTATTGATCTCGGACCCGAAGGTGGAGATGGAGGTGGCGAGATAATCGTAGCAGGAACGCCCGAAGATGTTGCTAAGAAAGAAGACAGCTACACAGGCAGATATCTAAAACCAAAGCTGTCAATAGATCAGATGATTATCAGAAAAGGTGCAAGAACATCGCGCTAGCTACAGAAAAAATTGATCTACAGGTTGAACGTCTTCCGGCCTCACCTGGGGTTTATATAATGAAGGATAGCTCAGGTAGTATAATTTACATAGGGAAGGCCAAGAACCTGCAGAAGCGTGTTAGCTCCTACTTCTCAAAACAAAGTGCGGCTATCAGCGAAAATATCCCCCGCCAGAATGATAACTGGAAAACCTCAAGACTCGTTGGCAAGATTCATGATATAGACTTCATCCTAACAGATAATGAGATCGAGGCATTTTTACTAGAATCGAACCTAATCAAAAGGTACAGACCTGTATTCAATATAGAACTAAAAGATCAGCAGAGGTATACATATCTGAAGATCACAGATGAGACTTTTCCTCGATTACTTGTCGCAAGACGTAATAGAAAGGGTGATATTTACGGACCAAAAGGCAAGGTATACGGCCCTTTTGTTCGAGGAAGTTCAAAATTTCTTACTGTTGGACTACTAAGAAAATTATTCAAAATTAGAATTTGCGACAAGTTACCAAAGAAGCCTTGCTTGGAATATTTTCTTAAAAATTGCGACGCCCCATGTATCAACAACGTAGCCAGAGATGAATACAAGAAGAATGTTGACACGCTCCACAGTATCCTACGTGGAAAAAGCAATATCGAAAAGTTTGTTAACGAAATGGAAGCTGAGATGATGCGAGCTGCTGAAATTCAAGACTATGAGAAAGCCCAGCAGATACGTGATACTCTACGTCGATTAAATAATCTGAGTGCGAAACAAAAAATGGAAAAGTTTCTGCGTCGTAATCTCGACGAAGAATATGTAGGTATTATAAAAGAAATTGAAACTGCAGTCGCACATGTAATGACCTTGCGC
>WJXE01000284.1 GCA_009665115.1 Nitrosopumilales archaeon | reverse complement strand
GGATACTGTTGGTGTTTAGACGGTGTTGCTATAGCTCTTGCCCTTGGTCAGAACAGTACGGGAAAGATGCCTTTATTCTTAATATGGCAAATTTTCATAATAGCTTTTGACGCCCTACTGGAAAGAAAGGCGAGATCTGCGTTGACAATATCGATGGCTGTTGCAGGTAGTGATTTGAGGGTCGCACTTAATGGCATGAGTGCTTGTCAAGCTGCTTTTACCAGCAAGAAAGCAATCAAGTATCTTGGCATGGCATGGGGGCAACACCCTACCGTCCTGTGGCGATCATCATAATAATATAGAACATCCACGTTTTCATGTTAGTATAACTATTTGCAACCCAATCGGGAACACGCTATCAAGGTTGAGCAAACGAACTCCTCCGGTAGTAATAGAATACTTCTTGTAGATGATGAGCCGGACGTTATTTTCACCTTTAAGAAAGGTTTAGAAGCACATGGATATGTAGTAGATGCTTTCAAGGATCCCGTTTTGGCATTATCAAGCTTCAAGCCTGGCATATACGATCTCTTACTCCTAGATGTCAAGATGCCACAGATCAACGGCTTTCAGCTATATGAGAAAATCAAAAAGATAGATAGCGAAGTTAAAGCATGTTTTATTACGGCAAATGAAGTTTACTATGAATCGCTAAGAGAAATATTCCCCACAATGGATTTAGACTGTTACGTTAAGCCTATCCAGATAGAGGATTTAGTAAAGCACGTAAAGGCAGAACTTGAGAGCTAGTTAAACCCTCGTACCATGCAAGGATGTATTTTGCAGTAGTTGTTATAATAAAGGCTCAGCTAACAGAAATTGTGTCGGTCAATAGGAATCCTGACTTTATGACTAGATAACCATATAAGGTCAAACTGCGTAGTTTTAGTTTGTATATCTCGCTAATCTCCCGATGTCTCAGCAGTAGCGACGTAATAACATAGATACATATTCTTACGCCATTATGTTTGCTACCTGTTTTTGTCATGGGATCATTACGCAGTAGAAATACAAAAGGAGAATGAAATAATAAAATGGTCTGTAAAGGAATATGCGTACGTCATAAGGCAATCAAGCCGGTTGCAACTGGTCGTTATTCTACAGGACAGAAACGTTGTCAGATGTGCGAGATCTTCTTGAAATGGGACGGATTGTGGTGTCCGTGCTGTGGTTATAGATTAAGGACTAGGCCACGAAACTTGAAATATAGGGCTAAATTGATGGCAACGAAGAAAATAGAAAAAGCGAAATTATCATCTGTATACGAGCCACCGTCTATTCGTGCAGTTGGGCACAAGAGGAACAATTGAGTGGGCATTTAAGGTCGAACGAACGATTGGTTGCATTATCATTGTATAGTTAGGCAAAAAAAGATACCTGGGAATAGACTCCTATTAGATCATTGCATTCAGAATTCAAGCTGTAATAACAATACAAATGTATTAAATCAATTAAATTCACCTTTGGCACTAGTTATTGGGCCGCAAGATTTAGGGAATTTCTTTGGAGAGACTTCGTAAATTTCGAACTTCCGTTTTGTTGGGATTATACGCGCATATGACATTGGTTTTATTTTGATTGGTCAAAACTTCAGCCACCGCATTATTATCAAAACAGCAGATTTCTTGCTCCAGTTGAGTTGATACTACATTACCTGGGTTAACGTATCAATAACATGAACTATTACCAAAACAGAACTAGCTTAACTATTAGTACTCGACTTTGCGTAAACCTTCGAAGAGCATGAATTTATAAGAAATTACTACCACACTATAATATCTATATCCACAATTGAAATACACGATTATAAAACCACTCAATTCAGGAGCATTTGGAACAGTCTATGAAATCGAAGGAGATGACAACAAAAAGTACGCATTAAAGGAGCTAATAAACCTCAATACAACTAATAAGGAGCGTTTTGAAAGAGAAATCAATATACTTTCTCAACTAAATCATCCAAATGTTGTCAAGATATTCCAGTGGAATATCGGTGGGGAACCTCCTAATTTTAGTCCCTATTACATAATGGAATATCTAAGCGGCGGGTCTCTTAGGCAGCAAATGGATGAAAGGTTTAGAACTGAGGAAAGATATGTTTTCGAGAGAAGATGGACGATCAACAGAATCATGTTGCCTGTTTGTAATGCTCTGGCGCAAGCTCATAGTGTCAATATCTATCATCGAGACCTAAAGCCGGATAATATTTTGTATACAAGCCCTGATAGGTCTGAGATAAAAATTGCAGATTGGGGACTTGGTAAAGATATCAGTAGGGAATCACTAGCATTGACTGCTTCGTCAGGCGGACAAATAGGTGGAACACCTGGATATTGTTCACCAGAACAATGGTTTGCCCTTGACGATTTAATTGATGGACGTGCTGATATTTTTTCTTTGGGAATTATATTCTATGAAATGATGACCCGTAAAAGACCTCCTGCGTATGACAATCAAATGAAGAGACCATCAGTTGATCCTCCGTCAAAATATCATTCTACAATTTCTAGAAAACTAGACCGGTGTATCTCGAAAATGATTGACCTCAAGCCTGAAAATAGACAACAGTCAGTCTGGGATTTAATCTATGAATTTGAAACTCTACCTGATAATTACTCATGACCCTTTATCTGCTGTTACATTTTGCGAGAATTCTGAGAATATCAAACCTTCGATAATACCGTTCATGCAATTATACCGCACATTACATGAATTGCGTTAGGTTTGAGGATAGCTGGGAAATTACAGAATCAAGCGGTAGACTGCAGAATCCAAAAAGCAGCGGCAAGACTTATGACAGCTATTTTCCCCTATAACATAGTTGTCCGACTATCCAGATACAGAAAAACATTGAGAAGCATATTCTACCGAAACAACCTCTCTGAGAAATTGCTTGTAGCAGCTACGAAAAAACAACTAACAGGGCTGCCAAAGGTGACCTGCTTTGTAACTTTGTGATTAAAGAAAGAAAGAAAGGAAGGAAATATTTGCATCGGCTTATGGAGTGAACTCTGATAAGCTTTAATCACAATAAATGATTTGTATAATTTGTAAACCGTCTAGTTTATCAATTAGATTTGTCCAATAATAC
>WJXE01000283.1 GCA_009665115.1 Nitrosopumilales archaeon | reverse complement strand
CTCCAACATAGCATAAGGAAAGGGCCAAAAGTGCAGAGTAAGGAGATTTACTTAGGAAGGAAAATACCGAGGAATATCGAAGAGATCAAGGGAAAACTGCTCAAGACCATTTATGAGAAGGAGTGGTATCCACTCTTAGATCGAATAAAAGAAAAATATTCGAAAGAAATCAAACTGATGCCCAGATCCTCCAGAGAGAAGCAGATGGCGATCTTCGCAAGCAGATTTACCTACAATACGCAAAGGATAGAGGGCTCTAAGCTGACCCTGAAAGAAACTGCCAATTTGCTTGAGAAAGGCATAACACCAAAAGACAAGCCGCTGGAAGACGTCAAAGAGGCAGAGGCACACAAGAGGTTGTTCTATGCCGAGGTATTAATTAGCAAAAAAAAGGATCTCTCCCTCAATCTCGTTGTTGAATGGCATAGGAAGCTATTTCAAGAGACCAAGCCAGATATTGCAGGCAAGATTAGAAAGCATCAAACACGTATCTCAGGTAGTAAATTCATCCCTCCACTCCCTGTTGAAGTTTATCCGCTTCTTCGAGAATTCTTCAAATGGTATGATAGGAATAAGGGTAAGAATGAACTCCATCATCCCGTGGAGCTGGCAGCTTTTGTTCACTTGAAATTCGTGACCATACATCCCTTTGGAGATGGAAATGGCAGGATCTCCAGACTGATGATGAATTTTGTATTGAACAAGGAAGGTTATCCTATGCTCGATATTCCTTATAGTGGTAGAAACAGCTACTACACTGCTCTAGAAAGAGCGCAGGTTAAGAAGGTAGACAGTGCATTCATTCAATGGTTTATGAGAAAGTACATGAAAGAAAACGATACATATAGTTGAACACAGCGAAAATTTTCTGCACCGCGTTTGAGGAAATCATAGGTAGAAAGTGAACTACTACTGATTAAAATCAGTGGCTTCCTTTCTCATCATTGCGTTCCTGTCTACGCTAGGAAAAGTCCTGGGTATTTTCACGGTTACCCCTACTTTAGAAATATATCCTAAAGCCCGATAGGCAATGTTGAAAGCTGCGTTTCTATCTGCATTCTCTGATCTTACATTGCACTTCTTACATTGAAACAGTCCTTGTATCTTCCTTATTCCTTTTCGATTACATTTTCTACAGTATTGAGAAGTCCACCTTTCAGATACTTGAATCACTTTGATACCTGCAAGTGCTGCCTTGTATTTGATATATTGAGTCAGCTTGTAGTATTGAAATCCTGAAAGTTTTCTGTTGAACTTCCTACCTTTAGTATTCTGACGTCTTCTACGTAAGTGTTTGATATCACCCAATACTATCAAAGCATTAGTCTCTATAGCCCTGTTTACAATATCCCTGCTAATGTTGTGTATGATATCGTTTGCAATTCTCTTCTCATGGCTTCCTATCTTCTTGACTGTATCTATTGCTTTCTTTATACCTAACTTTCTCCGTAACCAAAAGTAATGGCCTCTGACATGGTTCAAGTTCTTACCATAGAATTTAGTAAGATCATTTGCTAACTCCACAGAAGTAGCAATATGCCTTATTCCCATGTCTACGCCTATAACATTCTGGTATTGAAGTTTCTCAGGAATTTCTTTCTCTACAACTACGTCCAAGAACCATCTATTATCTCGTTTGTATAGTTTGCATTCACATATCTTCGCATCCTTTGGTATTGGTTCATATGGCTTTATCAGTCCAATCCACAATCCACCTCTAACTAATTTAACTGGTATTCTAACCCAATACTCAGCTATTGTGTTGGGATTGTGTTCTATCCTTATCAAGTCGTTACGTATGGAAATAGGATATCTGCTAGTCTTCTTGACGATTTTATAGAATCTGTCTGCTTGTTGCTTGTTGGCTGAGTATAATCCTAGATCTTCTTTTGTCTGCAAGTAATGCTGTAGATTATTATATTCCTGTTCTAATGCCACTAGTTTAGTATTTGTCAAGTCCTCTATCACCCTACAATGATAGCACTTCTTGGCTAGTGGCATTACGCTTATACAACCTATAGGACATAATAATCTTATCTCATGGGTAAAGGAAGTTCAGCAACTTACAATATTAATTACCATATTGTCTGGTGTCCTAAGTTTAGGAAGACAATACTCACTGGTAAAGTTAAAACATTTGTTGAGGATCAACTTGAAACTATAGCACAAACAAAGGGTTACAATATACTTGAAGCTAGAGTAATGCCAGATCATATACACCTATTCATAGAAGCGAACCCATTTGATTCACCTACCAATATAGTTAAGATATTCAAAGGTGTAACCAGTCTTAGAATATTCAAAAAGTTTCCAGAATTGAGACAGGAGTTATGGCGTGGAGTGTTATGGTCACCCTCATATTATATTGGTACTGCTGGACATGTCTCTGCTGAAGTGATTGAGAAATATATCCAGGGACAACAGACGAAATGGCTGAGAGAGCGCAATTCATCTACTGGTTAAAAAACCAGTAGTCTTCTTGCACTGCAAATATAAACTGCAGATGAAAGAATAATTACCTTGGCTAGTTTTATTATGCACTTAGCTTATTATGCAACTTGGTTTTGGAAGAAGGTGTGATGAGAGTGATTACAATATTGCCCCTTTCTACTCTCATCCTTTTAGCCAAGGCTGTGAGCACATCCAGCTGACAATAATAATTTATCGAATCTCACGATTACACATTTCCGGCTAATTTTTTTGTGGGCAAGCGACGAGTTGCCTAATTAAGGAGGATAAAGCACACTGCAAACATCAATCAGATCCTGAGCGTGTGCTCCTTCCGTCAATTCGCCCGGACTTATTCTTATATAGGAGTTTAAGAGATACTGCCTATTGAAAATTCCGAATATCAAAGTGATAGAGCGACTCCTTAGCAACAAGGAAGAGTTGTTTGAATATTTGAGAGACTACGACAGTGCACTGAGATCGACAGATACTATCGAGGTCCTACATTTTGAATACGGGATCAAGATTTTGTATTGTCACAAGGAAGCAAGTAAGCCATACAAGACTAGAGTATATCTCAACAAAATGGAAGATACCGATTTGTTGAGGTGACATCATAAATATTATAGAATAGTATAATTACAAC
>WJXE01000282.1 GCA_009665115.1 Nitrosopumilales archaeon | reverse complement strand
GTATAATAACCGTACATTTTCACCATTAAAGTCTCTGCTCAAAATAATATCATCGAGAGCATTTAGTATTACATCATTTAGATTGAATAGTTCTTTCTTCAATAGTAGTGACTTACTTTCAATTTTTGTAGCATCTAATATATCGTCTGTAAGCCGACTCAATCTTTTTGCATTTCGAGAAATAGTATCCAGTGATTCCTTGTACTGCTCAATATTCCCTGTTTTAGAAATGAGGAGTTCTGATAAACCAAGTATAGGCTGAATAGGTGTTCTTAACTCGTGTGCTGCTATATTGATAAACTCCTTCTGCATTCTATCATGATTTTTTAATTGTTCATGTGCTTTTTTTATGTCTTCATATAATTCAGTTTGTTTCCATAAATTCTCAAATATTGAAATATAAGACAAAACTCCAGCTTTGCTATTAGAATATGTTGATAACCCTATTGCGTCATCGAAAGTTGTTTTTAAATCATCTTTTATCTCCATCACTAACGATGCTTTTCTGTCTATTACTAGAAATGTGGCTTGAGTACCAGACGTTTGTTCAATGTATCTAACATCAATATTGCTCTGCTGTTCTCTTATGTTTTGTACCATTTGCTCAGTTGATTTATGTGTAGGCATCAATATTCTAACTTTTATGTCTAGCTCTCTAATTGACTGTTTGCATAATTCTATTGCTCCTATTTTTTCTTGACGAATGAAAGCATTGGTAGTCGGAAACATAAGCATTATCTCACTTTCAGCATTCTTTACAAGATTCAAGTATATCTTTCGTGCTCTATCTGAATTTGGGATAACTTCGATGTTAGTTCGCTCAGCTCCTTCTTCAATTTCTCTAATTCTCAGTTCAGCTGGTATTGCCCTATTCCAAAAAGTATCAAAGACATATTGCTGATGTTCTACAAGTTCCTTGACATTACTGAAAATAATTATAGTGGCAGACTGTGTTTTATCATGTGAAGTTGTAGGAGCTAGATATTCTCTTTCACTTATCATAAAATTACCTTTTATACCATCCAGATGACGAAGTTCATCAACTATTTTCATCATCTCTCTGCAAGAAGATAGATTGTCATTTGTAATTTCAGTAAGATATCGTAATTGTACAGCTTTACTTTTAGCCTCGATAAATGACTTTCTTATTGGTTCAATTTCAACTGCTAATGGTGGTCGCGTATAATCCATGCAAGTATCGATTCTGCTCTTTGCTTCAGAGAAAAAAAGCAATTCGGCGCCTATCACATTTTCAGATCCATACAATACTTCTGTCTTTTCTATGACGTATCCTTCTTCAATTTCTCTCATTTTTTGTTCTGCCGGGATTGCCTTATTCCACAGGATTTCAAATACATATTGCTGCTGTTGTATGTCCTCTTTGACATTGCTGTAAATAGCATGCGGTATAGTTGTTAAGTTCGATTCAATGGGAGTCGCGATAGTCGTAGCAATATACTCTGTGTCACTTACTCCAAAATTTCCTCTTACTCCATTTAAATGTCTGAGCTCAGCAATCTTCATCGCCTGCTTACAGCGATATAAGTTATCTTTTGTAATTTCAGTAACAAATCTTAATTTTACGCCCCTACCTTTAGCATCAGATGCAGCCTTCGCAATTGATTCTATTGCGAAGGGAACTATTGATATAGATTTAATATCTGCAAAATAATCCCATCTGTTCGTTGCATTATAAAAGATTTGTAAATATCTTCTAGTTATAATTTCTGTGTTATGCAAAACCTCGATCCTCTCAGTTTTATTGACATCTGCAGTCGAAATTGTCAAATATGATCTCAATATTACTATATTCATGCATTTAAAGGCACAGGATTTGTACAAGTCGAATGCGGAGGCACTCATAGGGATCAATGCGAAATAATTCTTTTATAGTTCAGGGCCCACACTGGCATATTACGATAGTTGCCCCTCGACAACTCTGGGGCATTGTTTGTCCATGTACCGATCCGATCATGGCTATCAGCATGAAGGTTGTTCCTATTACGCCGATAGCAACTTTAACTGGTACTTTGATTCACCTCCTCGTTTTAGTTCAGTTGCGTTAGCATTCCGTCCCTTGATCCCGAGTATGTATGACAAGCACTGTTGTCACCTTGTATGCTTCAGTAGTGTATCAGAAGCTAGCCGGGTCTGTCTACCAGGTCCAAACTGCTATGCTGTAGTTTAATTTTTTGTCGCTATGCTTTTATCCGAGCTATCATAACTTAACATAGAAATATACATCAGGCAATGTCGCAGCTAGTGATGGACATTTTCGATGGAAAAGTGATAGAAACAGATGATTTTCCATTTGTATTGTTGATAGATGCTGGTTCTTGTGTTTCAAATTTGTAGCGACTTATAATATAAGATTCAGGTCTCCAAACTCATGCCACAAGTATTTTCTTTGGATAGCTTCTTCATATTCGCTAACACAAATGAATGGCTTTGGTGTGAGCATCGAATTGTAGCACTAAAAGAAATCCTTGTCTCTCTTTATGGTACAACTGGTTCGTTTTGGAATAGATTTGCCAATGTAGTGGCATTTGAGGAAATCAACAGACTATCACGTGAAGTATTGATAAAAACAAAAGATATTGTTCAAGGACTAGGATTTGAATTAGTATATGCGGATACTGATTCTGTGTTTCTAAAGAAGAATGGTGCATCACTAGACGATTTTGAAAATGTGAACAAAATACTCGCAAAAGAAGCAGGCCTTCCAATTTCCCTCGAAAATTACTTCAGCTGAATCCTTGCAATCAAAAAGTGTGTAAAGCAATTCGGTCTGAAATTCTTTGATGAAATTTGGTGCATCGTGTCTTCTTATCTCTATTCCTCTCGCAATCAATTCGTTACTCTGAGTAATTCCGAAATAATGCTTGAGGACTTCCATCTTCACGTCGGCTTCTAATGGAAGAAGCACGAGGAATTTGTAGTGATGTTCCAGGGAAATAGGAAGGCCTGCTTCTTTTGCGAGTATTTTGTTCACATTTTCAAAATCGTCTAGTGACGCACCGTTCTTCTTTAGAAACACAGAATCAGTATCTGCATATACCAATTCAAATCCCGATCCTTGAACAATGTCTTTCGTT
>WJXE01000281.1 GCA_009665115.1 Nitrosopumilales archaeon | reverse complement strand
GATTTTATGATATATGAAATTACACAAGTTTTTTAATTTATAATAATATTTTATTAATATGACTAAAAAATTTATTACTTGCGATGAATAAACAGCCTGAGGCGAAAGAATTAACCACTGTAACAACTATTCAGCAATTATCTAATAGAATACAGAACGGAGAATTGTCGCCGTCGGAATTAGTTGGAGTTTGCTTAGATAAAATCAAGAAATTTGACTCATCCCTGAATGCTTTCATCACTGTTCTTGAGGATCACGCACGTCAAGAGGCAGCGAACGCTGAAAAACAAATTAAACAAGGAATCTATCTCGGTCCCTTGCATGGTATTCCATTTTCAATTAAAGATGTCATCTATGCAAAAGGAGTTAGATGTACTGCAGGATCAAAAATAATGTCTGACTATATTTCAAAAATTGATGCAACTTCTGTTGTAAAAATGAAGAAAGCAGGTGCAATTCTAATTGGTACAAATAATACACATGAATTTGCATGTGGGATAACAAATGTAAATCCACATTATGGTTCATCTAGGAATCCGTGGAACACTTCCAAATTATCAGGAGGTTCAAGTGGAGGTTCTGGAGTTGCAGTCGCAGCATGTATGGTACCTGTATCTTTAGGAACAGACACTAGCGGCTCTATCAGAGTTCCATCTTCACTTTGTGGTGTTGTGGGCTTAAAGCCTACATATGGTAGAGTTAGCAAATATGGGATTGTTGACTTGGCCCCATCGCTAGATCATGTCGGATGTATAACTAGAAGTGCATGGGATGCAGCTGCTGTATTGCAGACTATTGCAGGACGCGATCCGCTCGATCCAACTACTGAAGATAAAAAAGTACCTGATTATACAAAAATTATTGAAGAATCCAATAGCGATAAAATGTCAATCGGAATACCTAAAGAATATTTCTTCGACTACATACAACCAGAAGTAGAAGACGTCTTCCATGATTTCATTGACGCTATCAGGTCTATGGGCATTACAGTTTCTGATGTAAACCTACAAGAAAGTGATAAAATTTACGAATCTTGGAGGTCTATAAGGCTTGGAGAATCAGCAGAAATACACTCAAAATGGTTACAGACAAGACCAGAAGATTACGGCGAAGATGTACTAAAAATGTTGATACAGGGAACGGAAGTATCTGCGGTCAATTACATACAAGCTCATAAGTTTAGAAAGGAAGTAAGAAATGCCTTTATGAAAGTATTGAAGAACGTTGATGTTGTCATCGTGCCAACAACTATTCTTACTGCTCCTAGTTTTGATGAACCAACAGTTTCTATTCGCGGCAAGACACTTGAAGTCTATAATGCTCTGAGTAGAAATACTATTGCGTTTAATAGTACTGGGCTACCCGCAATCACTATTCCAGCTGGATTAAGTAAGGGCAATACGCCAGTTGGAGCACAAATAGTAGGGGCGCCGTTTGAGGAAGTAAAAATTCTTTCATTAGCATATGCATTGGAACGCGTAAATAATTACCCTTTCAAATTGTCTCCATTTTGTACTGAGTCATCCCTAAGGACGGACCGGAAATGAATCGATAGAGTCATAATCTGATTTAACGCACATGGCAGAATCTGAAAACAGAAAGATAACCCGAGTCCACCAATTAAAATACCAACCAATTATACAGTCTTTTGTTCAAGCCTTGGATTAATGTATCAGAAAATTCAGAAAGCGCATAAATGAAAATTGTCAAATTGACTAATCATATTAATACACCGAATTTTTAACACGCTTATTTATATCTAGCTATAATCATATTAATTTTGCAAATGGTTGAGGTAATAGAAGGATCTACTGGGAGGCTAGTTCCAGAACAACTGAAACTAAGCCCGCTCTACAAAGCCAGTTTTTGGCATCATACTGGTTCAATAAATCACCTACAGGAGCATAATAGTAAGCAATGAATCGCATAAAAGATGTTCCGTCCAGAACGCCTAATAAAGACTTTATTTCTGCAGCAAGAGACGAGATACTAAATAAAGTAGAGAAGGATTACGAAGAATTCAAAAAAACACATACTTTCGCGTTTCCAACTTGGCTATATGGTCCCCCAAAGGGCAAACTCTTCAAAGTACAAGTTGAGGACTGCCCGCGTTTTGGTGATAAGGCTTATCTCGAATTTGATTCCGCCAGGACAGCATTCATGAGCATCGATATGCAAGTTGATTTTTGCGGTCCAAAGGGCTATGTAGATATTATGGGCTACGATCTTGGTTTAACTTCGGCACCTATAAAGACAGTCCGATATGTACTGGAGACTATACGGAATGGAACTGATATTAAAGTAATTCATACGAGGGAAGGACATCTACCTGACCTTTCAGACGCACCGTACAATAAACTCCTGAGGAGTAAACTTATCGGGAACGGTGTCGGAATTGGTGACATTCCGAAGGGTGGACTAGGACGGTTGCTAGTAAGAGGCGAAGAGAATTGGGACATAATCGATGATCTATATCCAGTTGAGGGAGAATATGTAGTTGATAAAGCCGGTAAAGGCGCATTTGGTCAGAGTAATTTACCGTTAATTTTGAGGAATTTAGGCATAACGCACTTAGTAATTACTGGAATTACGACGGATGTATGCGTTCATACGATAATGAGAGAGGCAAACGATAATGGGTACTGGTGCACTATGCTCAAAGACGGGACAGGCGCTACTGATTATGATAACTATCAGGCTGCCATAAAGCAAATTAAAATGCAGGGAGGAGTATTTGGATGGGTGTCAGATTGCAATAAATTTGTTCAAGGTGTTAGATCTGCTTTTTTTAATGATAAAACGAAAACAACTTGAGCGGATCAACGACCCGCTTTTTTAAAAGAACAACCTTAGTCAAACGCCAGAAACGACCGCGCCTAATCAAGTCGGTTCAAGCGATGATTCTCAGAAAAGCTCTGTGTTTTTGTTTTGGAGAGTCTAATTAAAAATAATTATTATTATTGAAGTAAATATCTTTTTAGCAGCGGCACCAAGTTACAAAGTCTAAACCAGACACGATCGTGCTATTATTATCTCTCTCCTCTTTGGTATGATATAGCCAGCGCAGCAGGCGCGGCGCTTCGCTTGTACAGTCCTGCCA
>WJXE01000029.1 GCA_009665115.1 Nitrosopumilales archaeon | reverse complement strand
CTATACAATTAATGATTTCCGTCTTCCAATAATTCTAATTATACAACAATGGCGGCATAGTATAAGTCATCTTAAATTGAAATGCATAAACCCATTGTATGGACTAAATAAAAAATACAAAATTCAAAGTTACAGAATTAGTCAGATGCAACTCAAAATTATACGTCACTATTTAAAATATTATCTCGGACCAAAGTTAATCCATAAATTCAGTCAGAGTAAACTGTTCTTTCTTTCGTTCCCTAAAGATCAATTTTAATTCCGTCATTAGAGATTCAACTCTGCCACGTAAGTAATCATTAACTCTGAACTGAGTACACATATTTATTGCAATATCGGCATATTTTTCAACCGAACCTCTAGTGACTGTTTGCAAAAGCTCATGTTCACATTCCATACACTTGCCCATAAGTGGCATTCTACGATATTTTTCTCCACAATTGCTACACCGAAAGGATTGTGATGAGTAGGATCGCATATTGCCCATAATGTCTGGCAAAATATGTGTCGTCAGCACCATTGATGCTACCTCATCAGGATCGACAGCATTGATTAGTTTTGCAGTAGCGAGCTGCATTTCCAATTTCTCATCCATAGAATTAAGTGTAGAATATGCACTGCGTTGTATGTTGGTCGTTAGCAGACATGTCGAATGGGTAAATCCATAACCAAAAAATTGGTCTTCATTTCCGAGCCTGTTTTTAATAATTTCTATCTTGTTAACAAGGTCTCCAGCCTTAGCTTGTTTCAAAGTTGCTTCGTAAAATTCAAGCGGATAAACTGAGGTAACATCAATATTATGAGCTTGTCTTTGTACCTCATTTGGTAATACAATCGGCTGAATAAGTAGTGGGGCATCCATGAGTCCACCAATTTTATCTGGCAAAAAATCGTACGAAAAGTTTAGGAACGCATCAGCTAATAGCATTATAGAGTCTGCATCACCATCACAATCCCTGCGTTTTGCAGAGTGCCATACAGGATGGGCCAAACAGACCTGGGAATTGGTAAAACCTATAATTCTTCCTATAATACCAACAGATGTATGTGGTGCCAATCCAACTATTAGGTGCCCTATCAGGTCTTCTACAGAGAATGAGTTGTAGAATGGCTCAAGCCCGTATAATTTTACGAGTTCTTCATCAATAAAGTTGGCCACATTGAGCAAATGTTTAGCGCAATCCAAAGGTAGTACCACGTCTTGCATAAGCAGCTCGACCAATTGATCAGCCGATACTATCTCTCTACCAAGATAATCTCTTGTATAACCCAATTCCTTTAATTTTTGTATGCTACTTATAGTCCACTCAGGTTTAAAGTGGGTCAGAGGTTCGTTCGTTGCATCAAACCTAACAGTCCCGTCCTTGAAACTATAGAGATCAAATTTTTGTCTCAGTATTCCTTTTTCTAATAGCTCGGCAGCTTTGTGCTTACTCATAAGACCCTTAACACCTTTGAGTGGTTCTACTGCTATAATGCCAAGTTTTCTTTGCGCCTCTTCAACGGCTGTTTTTAGTGAATAGTTGACAGGAGAGTAAGTCTTGCCATCCTTACCACACCTATAGCACCGATTGTTATTAATGCCATCTGTAATTTCCTCCCTACAAACTACACATAGATTTCGTATGGGAGTAAGAGCATAACAGTTACGACAGCGTGTTCCAATTGAAGGCAGTTTGCAATTATTACAAAATCTATTTGCAATTTCAGCATAAAAAGATTCATCCTTTGCTGCTCTTAAAATATCGCGTGTTGCACCTCCTTTGATACCAATAGGAAACAATACATGAACAGGAGGTTTCATTTTACGTTCAGCAGCCTTTTCGGGGCGTCCTACTCTGACAGCGATTGAAGAGGCAAATTTTGCTCTGATTTCAACTCCGGATGTCTTTGAAATAAATTCTAATGTATCCTTAGCTTCAAGAAAGCAATCAGCATCATGACCAACGGGTGATGGTGACGGAACCGCAGCGTTTCTCTCCTCAGAAGTAGGAATCAATAACTTGGTTAGCGTATACACATGATCTAGGTTATCGATCTCAATAATTTTACCCTCATTGTTTAGCGAATGGATTATACCAAGTTTTTCCAAGATATCTTTTATCTTTGGATTATCATTGGGGAATTGTAAAATAGACGAGCGAGAAGGAGAAGAATAAGAAGAACTACTGTTATCGGTTAGCTTAACATTTTGTTGATACTGATAATATTTTTCTTTCAGTAATAAAACTTCATCGATGCTGACACAATCCCAATAGAACGAATATTTTGGATGAAGTGGAATGTTAAACCTTCTGCTGATTTCAAATGCCTCTTCAACGGTAGGTGCTGTTGAGAAAGGCTCTTTTGATAATTGGATTAGTCTTTCGCTTAATTTTTCTCCAGTTAGGATGGAATCCGAGGTTTGCAATGCCAGCAATTTTGCGTGTAACTGTAATGACCAAACTTCTTCCACATAACTCGCTGGGAGCAGCTGAGCATTATTTTCAAGAAAATCACCATAACTTATTAGAATATCGCCCATGTAGAGTATTCTGTCGATGTTAGGTCGGATCTGTGTAGCCTGTTCCACTGTTGATACCTGTATGACATTACCATTATCAAGCCTAACAACTGGAGGCTCAATGGTATCTACAAGTGCTATACTGGATGCCTTTCCGGGTACATCTATTTTGATTTGTGTACCCACAACAATGGCATGATTTAATAATATGGGCACAACAGGGTGAATTCCGATAGTTGCCAAACCAGTATTGTAGCATCGACCGTACCTTAACCGGAAGCCTCCGATTTTCTTACTCATTGAAAGCACTGGCCTACCGGTAATCACTTCAGACATTCTGTGACTAGCCGCATCGTCATTGCCTGTTTGAATAGCTCCTTGCAGTTCCTTGAGCCAATTCCAGCCATCTAGTTTTAATGTCTCAACCATTTTGAGTAACTTTCTGCTGCGACCGATCAGACCATCATTCATTACCCTCAGCGCACCGCCTCGTACCCTGTCGGTATGGATTCTCTTCATACCTCTATGACCTAAAACCTCTACCGGATCAGTATCTATCCCATCGAGCTCCACCGGTAAGTTGGTTATACATCTAACTACATCTTCATCTAAAACCTTAAACTGGAAATTTCCAACTTCACGCTCATAAATTCTGAGTTCTTCGACAAATCTTCCTGTCTCGTCATCGTATGAATTTGCAGCATATTTTTCTAAGCCAGTAATTTTTCTTACGTGATCTGCTATTAGCATTGTAAATGCGGCCTCAGTTCCTCCCGCAGACCTGATAGGCCCGGCAAACGATATGGACAGGTATTGGCTTCCGTCATTGTTATTCTTTAGTTGCACATCAGCAATTCCTTGTAAAGGAGCAATTGTCATACCTTCGGTAACTATAGCTAGACTAACACGTACAGCATTGTCCAGTCTCGTACGTAAGTCACCATTGCCATATTCTGCCAAAGCAATCTCTTCGGCAATTGTAAGTGCTGCCTTCTCTTTGGTTGACCACGAGAGTAAAACTCGCAATCGATCTGCAATCTCGATATTATGCATTTTTGCAACTCTATCAGCTAGATCGTACGCAATTTTTGGCTCTACTCCGTCTGAAACATCTAATCCCAGTTTCCGTGCCTTCGCAGCAAGTTCAAAATTCTTTTGTACATTTTTCAAAATATTGTGTTGGTAATTTAAATAATAAGCTGGCATACGCACATCTTTTAGACGGAGCACAGCCTCATCGATCATTGTTATATCATGTTTTGTTGTCATCTTCTTATCTCCTTGATAATTGTAGAGAGTTTATCTTCCCAGCTTCCATCTTGCTCAATCATCGTACTGATTACAATAACATCTGCACCAGCTTTAGCTATTTCCTTTGCTGTTTCAGGAGCACGAATTCCACCTCCAACTATAAGTATTCCTTCGTAGTGTTTTCTCACAGCAGATACCATTTGGGGCGAGATACTTTGCATAGCGCCTGAACCTGCCTCGAGGTACAAAAATCTCATACCTAAATACTGAGCCGCCAGCGAATACATGACAGCAATTCTATATTTGTTGAAAGGAATTCCGCGTGCCCGGCCTATGAACCATGCAGTGGTGCCCTCCCCGATAATAAGGTAACCAGTTGGCAACGGTTCGATGTTATACTTTTTGACAGAAAGAGCTCCCAACGCCTGGGCTTCTGTAATGAAATAGGGATCTTCTGAGTTAAGTAGAGTGCTAAATAGAATTGCATCAGCTCTGGGCGATACTCCGGTAACATTGCCAGGAAACAATATCACAGGAATGTTAATTTGTAGTTTGATACTCGAAACTATTTCCGTCAGTTCAAGTTGATCAATTGCCGAAGATCCGCCTACTAAAACAGCTGAAGCTCCCATTCCTTCAACCTTTTTTGCAATTGAAGCTGCCCCAGCAGAATTTTCAGAATCTATAAGTGGAAAGCATAACGTGCCATATTTTTTGACCTCACTTTGAATGTAATCCTCGATCTTATGCGCCACACCATTTGTGAATGCTTTGTAGTTGTATATCAATATGTATGCGTTAGATTTCGTAATAAACACTAAAGATCGATTAATTGTTGTTTGTTTATTTGATTTTGATATATGTGGTACATTTCTTATCAAGGTTATTACTATTCTTACAAGACGAATTGGACCAAAGTAGTAATACTTCAATGCCTCTCTGTTCAGGCTAACTTTAATGCTTGGAAGGTTCGAATTTGCTCGATCTTTCGTCTTAGTTTGTCTCATCATTTTAGTGAATTACGAAAGATATATGCACAATGCGGAAATTCACCTAAACGCTAATTCAGTGTTTATCTTGGCATCTAAAAGCTGAAGGTAAATCTCTGAAAGCAGGAGAGAATTTAGAGTATGTTATAACTGATTATTATGAAACGCAGTCTAAAAATAAAAGGGCTATTCCTTTCGAGCTGATAAATGAAAATACTACTACTTCTTATGATATAAGAAGATATATGGAATTACTTGCGGAAACATGCAATTCGGTTATAGAGCCTTTTGGATTTACTGTCGTTGTCTAATACATTACATCAAGATATTTCTAATATTGATTTAGGAAGAGTAGTTCATATCGTCTATTATTTGTTAATTGTTCTAAGGTTTCTGGATAGGTCTGGCATGGCTTACTAGATTGCTTCCCAAGCTAAAATGATAATATCGTGTGGCAGCTTATCTGATTCTTGAATTCAACCCGAAACCATTTTTAGGGTTTATGTGCAGTTATAGAATACATGTCGCAACTTAAATTTGAGGAAGATTCTCTTCGCAGCACTAAGCGCATAGTAATTCTGGGTAGTGGCTTTGCAGGGATCGAAGTTTTAAAGAAGCTTCAGAAGAAATTTCACAGTAATAAGAATATTGAAATTACCTTGGTAAGTAAAGATAACTTTCTTCTCTTTACTCCAATGCTTCCTGAAGTAGCATCTGGCATGATTGAAACAAGACATATAGTAACACCGGTTAGATCATTTTGTAAAAAAGCCAAGTTCTATGAAGCCAATGTAGAATCAATAGATCTTGATAATAGACAGGTTACCTTGACTCATTCAATTGGCAGACAATCTCAACCAAACGATTGGCGCGAACACACACTGAAATATGATTACCTTGTTATCGCATTAGGAAGTGAAAATAATTTCTTTAATATGTCTGATATTCAGAAACACTCCTTTACTATGAAGAGTATTGGTGATGCCATAATTTTGAGAAACCACATCATAAACATACTTGAACAAGCAAGTCTGGAAGAAGATAATAAAGAATTACGAAAGAGTCTTTTAACTTTTGTGGTAGTTGGTGGGGGGTTCAATGGTGTTGAAACGGTAGGAGCATTAAATGATTTTATACGAGAATCCATTATATGTTATTACAAGAATATCTATATGACAGAAGTAAGGGTAATACTTGTCCATACTACCGATAAGCTTCTCGAACAAATAGATGAACCATTAGGTAAATTTGCATTGAAAAAACTAAAAGCTAGTGGTGTAGAATTTATAATGAATAGTCATGTTATTGATGCAACTGCAAATAGTGTAAAGTTAGATAATGTCAATAATGCAATAATACCATGTTATACCCTTATTTGGACTGCAGGTGTAACTCCAAGTAAGCTAATTGCAGATCTTCCTTGTGAACATGACAAAGGACATAGAATAGTAGCTAACAACTATTTAGAAGTGCTAGGCCATAATGGAGTGTATGTTCTTGGTGATTGTGCGTGTATAACAGATCCACATACAGGAAAGCCCTATCCTCCAACAGCACAACATGCAATAAGACAGGGCAAAGTAGCTGCAAAAAATATAATCTCTTCTATTAAAGGTGAAGGAGAGAATAAGAAGGCTAAATTTGATTATAAAACAAAAGGAATGATGGCGGAAATTGGAAAAAGAGCAGGTGTTGCAACGATACTCGGATTCAAATTACATGGATTTGTAGCCTGGTGGCTTTGGCGGACTTACTATTTAGGTAACCTTCCAACAATAAAGAAGAAGTTAAAAGTTATGGGAGATTGGACCTCTGATCTGATATCCAAACCAGATGTAGCAATGATAAAAAGGCCTGATATAGAAAGTAGTTTTGATAATACTCAAAAGCCAAGTACTAGTAACCTCAAGAGGACAGAATCTCAATAAAAAGCTAATGATAATAACAAAATCAGCAAGAACATAAAGCTGCACCTAAAGAAATGAAGTCATCAACCTGAGCTACCCTCCATATTTCATGACGAAAGGCCAAATTTTTATCATAGATAAGCTAGAACTAGGTATGAAAAGAACTGTATACTACTTAATAATACTAGCAGCTGCCGGTTTGATATCTCTCTACTATTACTCTACACAAATAAACAAGCCCAAATATGCTCTCGAACTCGATCCAACTAAGGACACTACTGATATGGCAGGTATTCAATACCGTGTAAGGGTTAATAACGTTGGATTGAATCAGCTTACAGGGATCACAGTTGTCCTAGGAAAGAATGATACTCAACATCTAAGCTTTCTAGATCCAGGTCAAACATACTTTTTTTCTCCCAAACCAGATACTAATATAACTACTGTAAAAATATCTACCAATGAGGGAATAGTGGTTCAGGGCGATTATCGTTCACCAACAAAAGTCCTTGGACTTCCTGGGAGCGGAAGATGAGTGAGATGGATTGCATTTTTAAGATCAGAAACAGTTATCTACCATCTTCTGATGTTAAACGATCTGCAAATCTACGCATTTCTTCGTATTAGCCTCATGCGCATACCATATTTGGGGCGCAATGTGACAAGTGGTTGGAGCGCAATTGGATGACCTGATTCTAGTTTCATCTTCCATCTCCTAACGATAATAGCGATCGCTAGTATACCCTCAGTCAATACAAATGGCTCCCCAATACAAGCCCTGGGACCACCGCCAAATGGAAAGTAGCTAAACCTTGGCAAATTTGTTCTTGTCTCACTATTCCAGCGTTCAGGATTAAATCTTCCAGGTTCAGGGAAAAAACGTTTATCACGATGCATCAAATATTGACTCATTAGAATTGTCGAGCCAGCAGGTATGGTATATCCTCCAATCTTACAATCTTGTATTGCTTGACGGCCTATGGCCCACGCTGGAGGATAAAGTCGCATAGACTCTGAAAGGACTTTTCCTGTAAATTCTAACTTCGGTATGTCCGCAGCTGTTGGAAGTCGATCGTTGCCAAGAATGGAATCAATCTCTTCATAAATCTTCTCTTCTTCTCTATTGTTTTGAGAGAGAAGGTAAAAAGTCCATGTTAATGCATTGGCTACAGTCTCATGTCCAGCCAAAAAAATCGTCATAACATTGTCTCTTAATTGCAATTTTGAGATAACGTAGTTCCCATTGTCAGAGGTAATGTTCTTGTTTGCAAGCAAGATAGATATTAGATCGCCATGATGATTATGACGAGGCAAATCCTTTACGTGGGTAATTCGGGTGCTTTGGTGCTCATTGATTATACGATAAATTAGTGTATCTAGCTGCTTCTTAGCATAGTGAAAGCGTCTATTGCTTGGTAGAGGTAGCTTTTCAATAAGCTCACCTAACGGCATTCTAGCACGGTTGAAATATTCCACAAGAGTCGTGACGTAGTCACCAATTTCTTCAGCTTCTGATTCGATATCAAAACCAAATAAAGCCTTACAAACAATAGCCAGCGTTAGCTGCATAAATTCTTTATGTACATCCAATGTATCATCGTCTTTCCAACGATTAGACATTCGCAAAATATATTCTGTCATAATGGTTGCATAGGCTGTTAACCTGTCTTGATTAAAAGCAGGATGTATTAGCTGCCGCTGATTACGATGGGTGGTTCCTTCACTCCTTAACAATCCCTCTCCCAACACTTTCTTTGCCAATTGTAATCCGCGACTTTTTATGAAGCTGGTATTGTAAGTTACTAATACGTCTCTAATGTAGTCTGGATGGTTAAGGAAATAGATGTGTTGGTTCCCAAATTTAAAATGAGAAATGTCTCCATATCTTGAGATATCAACCAGTACTCCAATAGGATCTCTTAGAAAATTAAGAAATTGAACCAACGGTAACTTCTTGGTGGGACCAGGTGGATAATCCATAGAAGTTGCGCGCTTCATGTCTGTATCTGATACTTTTGCGTTACCAACTTATGAATAATCAAGTATTTAATCTTGATAAACGTATGTCTGAAGCTTTGCTATAATTTTGTAATTGCTACGAATATATTCGCTGGACCATGTGTTGCAGAAGTATCATTATATTGAGAAATCATTCCGCAAAGTACAATTCTAACGAATGTTTCCATGCTCCGAACGTACACGCGACATATCGATATTGTTTATTAGAATTATCAACCCAGAGTATTTTACATCCTTGTAAAACCGATTATGGGCGGATATACTCTGGGGTCTTCCCGGCTATACTTATTACAACCCCGCTTGGCTGCGATGGATATCTCCAGTTTAGCCGGAAGTTTATTTAGGCTTACGTTACGAATGGCTCCTTATAAGATTTGATCAACTTCGAGATTTCTGGTCTCATCAAGTGCTCTGCAGGAATTTCACCACAACTAACCATTCTTCTCATCTTTGTACCGCTTAACTCTTCTCTGAATTCTGATCCGTGCGGACAATTTCTTTCATTTGCGTAGCTCAAGCATTTATTGCAGTAGTAAAACGAAGGAAAGAATAGTGGTTCAATTTCGAGATCCGGATAATCACTGAAGATATCATGCGCTGCAAAAGGATTATAATAATCTCTAACTCCTGCATGATCTCTTCCAATGATAAAGTGAGAACATCCAAAATTCTTTCTCATAATGGCATGATGAATTGCCTCCTTAGGCCCAGCGTACCTCATCTCGGTATGAAGAGTCCCAAACATTGTCCTACTCTTGGGATAATAGTTTTCTATAAGTGTCTCATAAGTACTTACAATCACTTCATCCTTGAAATCACCAGACTTTTTTTTGCCAATCAATGGATTTACAAACAATCCATCATAAATATTCATGGCAGTCTTTTGCAACATTTCATGAGCAACATGTGGAACGTTTCTTGTTTGAAAACCAACCACGGTTTTCCATCCTCTCTTCTGAATTTCTGATCTAGTTTCAAAGGGATTCATTCTAAACCTTCTTAATGGTGACTGAGGAATTCTCATTAAGACTTGAATGTTGCCTCCGATAAGTCGATCTTTCAATCCTATCACTTTCATAACGCCTGGATGCCTTAGATCATTTGTTTGGTAGATTGCTCTTGCAACAGAGGTTTTATCATAAGAATAAATTTCTTCGACATCTATAACTCCAAAATGTTCATTACCAGTTCTTAACACAACTTCACCAGCATCCTTCATCTGACTTGCAGTTTCGTCATCAACATCTAATATTATAGGGATAGTCCAAGCCAACCCATTCGTTAAGCGACCAGATTTTACAATGTCTTGGAAGTCATCTTGTCCAACAAACCCCTCCAAAGGGCTAAAAATACCATCCGCAATATTCTCAATGTCATTTCTAAGATCGTTATTGACTTCAATTGAAAACACTCCATCAATATTCTTCTTGGTAGAAGCAAATCTGTTTATTAGTTTACCTCCATGTGGGCGAGGTATACTACTAACATTAGTCAAAATATTCCCTATTTTTTGGATTGTTTACTATCGTCCCAATGTAGTCCACATTCTTTATGTGTACCAGTTTCCCACCACCATCTTCCAGACCTGGGATCCTCATTAGGAGGGACTGCTCTTGTACATGGCTCGCAGCCGATACTCATATAGCCAATATCGTGCAACTTATTGTAAGGAACGTTATTTTTATGAATATAATCCCAGACCATTTCATTAGTCCAATCTGCCACTGGATTGACTTTAACGATGTTGTCATGGGAAGAATCAATTTCTACCTTCTGAATGTGGGTTCTTGTAATTGCTTGCTCTCTTCTTAAACCTGTAATCCAACCGTCGAGTTTGCTTAACGCCCTGTTAATAGAATGTACTTTTCTAATTTCACAGCAAAGTTTTCGGTTTTCGACGCTTTCATACATTAGGTTCATGCCTTTTATTTGAACCATCTGTTCAACCTCTTTCTGCTCCGGAAAAAATACTTCAATCTGAATAGCGTATTTCTTGCGAATTGTATCCATTAAATCATAAGTTTCCTGATTTAGCCGTCCCGTATCCAAGGTGAAAATTCTAGTTTTCTCTTTGTTAATTTTTATCATAATATCAATGAGAACAACATCTTCAGGACCGAAACTTGATGCTAGGCCGATTCTTAAGCCGTAAGTATCCACCGCCCATCGTAAGACTTCTCGCGCAGATTTATTTTCCATCTGCCGTGCAATTTGCTTCAGCTGAGGAATAGTCGGCTTTGATTCCATAGCCTCTTTTCCTATCACAGATGATTGTAAGCGTAGTAGGCTTATAATTATTTGTGTTTTAAATTGACTAAACCTGAATTCCTACGTCATGAGTGATTTTTTCGAAGAAAGATTTGACATGTAACTCCACTATATTTTATTATCTCAGTCTGATTTTTGAAAATTTATTAAATTATAGTGTTAAGTTTCGTTTATTAAGAAGTGTACTTCTATATAATCGTATAATAAAACAGGTGAGGTCGTATAATAAAACAAGTGATTGTTCGAGTGATCTATGATGAGTGAAAACTTTTGGAGATTAGTGGAAGAATATCAACAACTTGGTTTTGATCCCTTACGCTGGATCCCAACCTGCTCGAATGAAGTAGATAATTATATCCTACAAGATTCGTTAAAAGAGGTTAAAAGAAGTAATATAAAGTTAACACCTAGCTGGTTTGATACTTTTTATTATACAGAGGGAAAGATCCCTGAACTTACTCGAAGAGTATACAATTTCGAAAATCCTGTAATTGAAAAGGAAGTTGAAATTAAACGAGCACTTTCAATCTTTCGCATTCATACTGTTATAGGTTATGATCCAGCATTGCTCTCAGGAGCAGTTCAAAAGTTCTTCAACAGTTTTCATTCAAAGGTGTGCATAAGAAAAAACACCATGGTTCTGACAACCCGTCGTGAAGCCCAATTTGCACTGCTAGATTATATAGAGTTACACAGAGGCGACAAAGTAGGATATACATCTGCTAATAACTCTGTGACACAAATAACTGACCCGACGCAGAGACCAGAATCTGAAATTCACAGCAACATTGCATTGACGGCCGGAATGGAAAATCTCAATCTCCTCGGGTGTACATTAGGATTCAAATTGTTTCCTGTATATGATGCGCCTACTGAACAGATGCTTGACAAGATTAGAATAAATCTTGATTCATTTACTTCTCGTTATAATATAGCTATGGAAGACTACAGTTCCATTAAGATTGGCAACCTCTTTTTTGGTACAACTGCAATTGCAAACACTGTAAAAGAATTACCTACAAGATACGATCAAGTGGAGGAAGGCATGCAAATTATTCTTTCAAATAAAATGGGAGCGATGCCAGCTTTAAGCCTATACATGTTAACACAAATGGATCATAATAATATAGTCAAATTTGAGCAAAACGGCATTTCGTTAGATGTTCTTTCTGCTGCAAAAGATGAAACTATAAAAAGTCTAAGTGAACCGCACTTTTCACTAGGAAAAGTGATATCAAAATATTGTCCTGATTTTGGTATGGCATATGACAAGAATACGAATATAACGGCTGTGCATCCTGTTACCACAGAAGGTTTCTTTGCCATAGGAAAACTCGCAGAACTGACAAACTCTCACATTGTAATTAACGAGCTTCCAATGAAGTATGAAGAAATCGGCAAGTTTGCAACAAAGGAATTGCTAATTGAAAATGCAACTGCCTCTTCCAACGGCTGTCATCTTATAGTTGCAACAAAGGACGTAGCAAGTTTGGTTGTAGAAGACCTGCGAAAACACAACTTTGAACCAACAATAATCGGATTCTTCGCAAAGAAGGAAAGGCCTGCCGTGACGACTGAAAAAGATATTACCCAGTATATTGCCTCCAAATCAAAACTTGCTAGACTAAATTCCTTAGCACAAACAGAGGCAAAGCAGTAAGAATAAAAATACCGTACGGTCTTTTAATCATAGAATCTTCTTACGAAGCTATCACTTGGTCAAATATTCTGTAGCATCTCTCATATAGCCGTCAGCGTCTGCTTATTATACATGAAATCTATATCAATTTGGGAGGTTTCATTTTAAGTGCACAGAATCGATCTAGGTCCTAGGTATATGCACTCAGCCATTCAGATTTGACGCAGCAATAGCATGATCTAATGACCATACAACTACAAATAATGCTGTATTGGATGTATAGGACAGAGTACTCAAAGCGTTCGAGTCCGAAGCTGCTAAAATAACCGAAAACATTCTGTAATTAAGACCCTTTCTCACGAAGGTTTGTTAACAACAAATACATAACAGAGTAGCCTAAGCGATGGCACTTTACTGTAGTCATTACTTAAACTAAAAATGGATGACTGCCAATGTTGTAACCTTCTGTCCATATGGTATAACCAGAGCACGGACCCCCTCTAACGTTAGTACCGTACACCATTTACTTTATCACCATTACAGGACAATGTGAATATGTTACAACACCCAATGCAACGCTTCCAAGCAATAATCTTTTAAAACCGGTTCTTCCTCGGGTGCCAATAACAATCAAATCTATACCTTCACGTTCAGCATAGTCTACTATAGTAGCC
>WJXE01000280.1 GCA_009665115.1 Nitrosopumilales archaeon | reverse complement strand
TTAACTACTGCGATCTGCTTAAATCTATACAGCTACAGTTAAAGTATTGAAACAAAACCCGCAGAAGAGACTGATTATTTCTATAAAAGAATAGTAATCGTTTCGATGAGCACACATTGCAACTACAACCAACCACCAAGTCGTTATTATATGAGAGTACTGGGCACATTTCTGGCGGTCGCTCGCCATATTAGCGGTATGAAAAGAATACTCGCCTTGCTCAAATAAAACAAGCGTCTACACAAGTATGTCCGCCAACCTACGCCGTAGTTTGAATGGCATAAGGATGAACTACGTACAATAGAGAAGCAAAGAAGACTTGCTGCGTTGCTACAAAACTCAAGCTCAGAGACGCATGAATCAAGCGCTAGGCCTCCCACGTTCAGAGCAGCATCTATATCGAGCCGTCGCTGTCTGCAATTTCTGAGCAGTTCTATAATGAGCTTGTTAAACTCTTGAATCAACAACCGCTCTTACGGACTGTCGTTATTGAGAGAGAAATTGCTTCTTCATTAAATTTCCAAACTCTGCATCTGACATAGTTCTTTTTGCTTTAAGTAGAGCTGTAGCATCATCGCCTATTGGATATCTAAGTTCTGGATGTTCAGACGTAACTGCCTTTAGTATTACTCTAGCCACTTCTACTGGCGGCGGAGCATTTTCCAGTATGAACGAGAATCCTGCATTTAATTTCTGCATCATTTGTGTATAAGGAGAATCTGGTCTTTGTGCCTTTGATGCCATCTTTAAATTATTGAAAAAGTTGGATTTTATGGTACCAGGTTCTATGAGGATGATTTTTATCCCAAATGGTTCCACTCCATACTGCAAAGATTCAGATAATCCTTCTAGAGCAAACTTCGTTCCGTGATAAGCTGAATCAAGAGGGATGGCTATCCTACCTCCCATAGAAGATAAATTTACGATCCTTCCATTTTTATGATCTCTCATTGTAGGTAATACTGCCTGGATTACTCTTATTGCTCCAAAGAAATTAGTTTCAAACTGAGCTTTTATTTCGTCCATTGATAGATCTTCGAACGCACCTACTAACGCGTAGCCAGCGTTGTTGACTATGACATCAATTCTTTTGTTTTCATCTAATACACTGTTAACACCATCTCTAACAGATTTATCGCTACTAACATCAAGTTCTATCACTTGAAGCGGTAGGCCATCCTTTTTTGCTACATTAATCAATGCTTGCGATTTTTCGAGATTCCTTACTGTAGAATACGTATGAAATCCATTTCTCGCTAGTAATACAGATGTTTCAAATCCTATCCCACTTGAGCTTCCAGTCACTAAAGCTACTTTTTCCAGATTAGATATCCCTCTCCTGTCCTTGTTGTGTATTAAAACCATATCGTTTAAAGAGCTTTCTTAACCAGAATCATTAGTAGCACCTTTGTTAATCATAATCTTATTTCTGAACATGGTGTTTCGTTTAGAGAACTCAACTTTCATGCTAAACATCTCATGTCCCGATCTCATCTTCATCTTAGAGTTCAACAAAAATATCTTCACTCTATAGAGTACTACTAAAACAAGTAGCCAATCCGGATATTCGTTTTGGATAGTTTCTTTTTTGATGATTGGTACTGACTACAAAGGCTTGATTCAATAGATATCGAGCCGGATTCAGCCATGTTGAGTTGATGCCAACTTTTTTCAAACCTGTTAATGCCTTGAATTTAATAGTTGGTGGATACTTGGAAGGAGTCCTCATGTATACTAGTTTGAAGTTGATAATCAGTATTAGATTAAAATCGTTAACGAAATCTAAACGTATAATCTAGATCCATCACAATCGAATACCGGCTACAAAGTTGTGGCAACTATACACATCTGACACAATATTGAATCATGAACTCTTGATGCAAAGTATGAGAGCTATTGAATTAGCTCCCATCTGGACTCACTCAAGGTCTCGGGTCAAACAATTCAAGGTACGAGTGCTAAAGAAATTAGTCTTTTCCACGATCTCTCTTGGAAGATCTCTGGAGTATATCCACCCATGTTTACCTTCTTTGAAACTCTCTTTGTCAGATAAAGAGCGAACGATCCTAATGTGTACCAAAATCTGCTATTAGGATTTGAAGTAAAAGAGGTCAAGGCCCATCTAAATAGATGATAAGTCTTAGGGTGGTATTCCAGCACATAATTCATTAAGGCCTCCCTAGAGCTGGAGAGAACATAGTACGCATGTTCATAGAGCTCCTTTTTAGTTGCATAATTTGCGGTATGGATCTTGGATCTTCCCTTAAGCAGATTGTCAATAACAGAATCGATGTTGTTCTCTGATTCAATTGCGTTTCGACATCTACCCACGGTAGAACAGACATGAGAATCGCTTCCTGCAATTGTGAACATTTTGTGATATTCTGCGAATTTGCTTGCAAGGATGTTGGAAAAGATATCCACGTTGTTGCTATTAAAGGACTCCATTAGATCGCATAGGCTCGCTTTTCCCCGAATACCATTTGAAACTGCGAAAGGATGAGCTGCGCATGATACGGCGTTTTGTCGTTTTATTTCGTCTAGCGTTTCCTCTAGAGTCATTCCCGGCGTAATAGTTTTGTTTATGCCGTATGCAAGTACATGCCCTCCATTATCTACCGTAATTTCTTCCGCAGGATAAATCCTAATATCATAATATTTTCTATGATTTTGTTGGTACTCAAGTATCTCGTGATAGCCCTTAAGCGTATTATGGTTAGTAACAAAAAGCACGTCAATCTTTTGCTTTAGTGCGCTCTCTAACAATTGTTCCATACTAACACCGCAATCAAAGGGAATACGATCTGACTGGTTTCTAGAATTTGAATATACATTATGACAATGAAGCTCTACATTGAGTAAATTTGTCGTGACGCTTATACCTTCTACAATAGGATATAATCAACAGTGTTTAATTAGGTTATCGCAACTTCGAATCGTTCATCGAGAAGCAATTATTTGAAAGGTAATCAGCAGAAGATGGCTAAAATAAAATAAATATAATAATAGACGATGAGAGTGTAGCACGATTTGGAGAGTTGCATGTAAAGAGATACGATGCAGATCTAATAGTAATGACCAATATAGATATCATAAAGAAGG
>WJXE01000279.1 GCA_009665115.1 Nitrosopumilales archaeon | reverse complement strand
GACATAATGCACACAGATAAAACAGATAATAACATAAGGATGTCAAAGGTAATCTCAAGATACCTAACACTTTTGAGGCAAATGCATGATATTATAAGCAATGTACAACTAGACGAGAAGATGAAAGAGTCGTTCAGAGAAATGGAGAAAGAGTACCATAAACTAGCAGATAAGAGGGGTGCAATAATTAAAAGGATAACACGAATTGAGCGAACTGAAGATGTGCATTTTCTTTTTGAGGATGCCGATTTTTCGATAAGCACTATAAAAAAATTGATAAAACAAGGAGAGAAGGATGCCGAGAATGCTCTAACAACAAAGTAGGTTAGGTATATCCACACTGTATATCATGTCCAGGTATACTTGGGCATTACTTTGATCTTTTACTACTGCATCTTACATATAATACAATTGTGTACGCACTATTGATCGTAGTATTTGCGATATTTCAATACAAATTTTGTCGTCAAAGTTGAAAAAGTAGTTGAATAGGAAAGAACGAGATGGCTCAGGAAATTTGCGCAAGTAAATGCTTACTAATTATTGTAAGAGTCTTTAAATAAAGAACCACAAGAGGTTTTTTACCCATCCCCTTTTACTAAAAGGTAATTTCCAATAGCTATGCCATCCATCCCAGTACTATAGAAAGTTGAAAGAGCATCCACTGGTGATAGACACATTGGTTGATCCCTTACATTTAGACTAGTATTAGTAACTATTGGGATGCCAGTTTCATTTTCAAAATTACTTATTAAATCATAGTATAATCCATTTTGGCTTTTTGAAACTGTCTGGATACGTGCCGTATTATCTACATGAGTGGGAGTAGGAATCTCCTTTACTTTATCTGGTCTAACATTATAGGTTATTGCCATAAAAGGTGCATATCTACAGTTCATGAAATATTCCGGAGCTCTCTCTTCTAATACAGACGGTGCGAATGGTCTAAAGTCTTCTCTGAATTTTACATACCTGTTGAGTCTATCTTTCATATCTTTATCACTAGGATCTGAAAGAATTGAGCGAGAGCCAAGCGCTCGTGGCCCTAATTCCATTCGGCCTTGGAACCAACCTATAATTCTTCTTTGCGCTACTAGATGAGCAACTTCCTTCGAGATATCTTTTACACGCTCAAAACGAACTTTTGCTCTTGTCAGTACATATTCTATCTGTTCATTTGTATATTCTGGTCCCCAGAATGGATTTTGATATTTATCTATTTTAAAACCATTTTCTTTTGCTATCATTATAGCTGCTCCTAGAGAAAGGCCATTATCACCAGGTACACTTGTAAGATGAACATTCTCAACAAACTTGGATTCCATTAACTTCTGATTCATTAAAACATTTAGAGCAACACCTCCTGCAAGACAAAGGTTCTGTGAGCGAGTCTTTTCATGTAGATATTCTAAAAGATTGAGAGCTACCTTTTCTAGATGCTCTTGGGCACTTTTTGCAATATCTTTATAGTATCCATCTATCGGCATATCTTCCAGACGATGGGGTTTATTGTTTAATCTAGATACGAATTTCTCTGAATATAATGGCTCTTGTCTTGGAGGGGTGCGATTGTTTTCATTGACATTTAGATAATCAGTATTTAGAGAGTAATTACCACCGTCTTTATTATTATAAGAGAGCAACCAAGTAAAGTCATAATTTTTTGCACCATTATTATTCCCATATGCTGATAGACCCATCACTTTGTATTCATCGCTATCCCTTCGAAATCCTAGATATTGAGTTATCATGGAATAAAAAATGCCTAAAGAGTCTGGTCGTTTAAATTCCCTTAATACAGAAATTTTATCATCGGAGCCATAACAGAGTGTTGTAGATTTACCATCCCCTGTTAGATCAGCTGTAATAATCATGGACTCATCAAAAGCAGAAGTATAAAACACGCTCGCTGCATGCGCCATATGATGGTCAACAACCTTGACCTTAGGACAGAAACCAAAATGAAATTTAATATAAGTCTCCAAAATTCTTGTAATGTCATTATATGTTATGCCAGGAAACACAACATAAGAAATATCTTGCATAGAGATATTGGCAAACTGAAGACAGAATCTTATTGCATTTCTGGGAAGCACTCCAGTCGCAAATTTTATTTTCAGAAAACGTTCTTCTTCTGCAGCTGCAATTAATTTACCATCCTTTAACAAACAAGCTGATGCATCTTGATTATTTGAACGAACGCCACCATTTATTCCAAGAATATACATTTTCTTTTAATGTTCACCTGCATCTGCATCTGCATGACTCATTTTCAGAGTTGATAAGCGAAGTCGATTCACAAGAGTGGACATATGGGATTATACATTTTAACACGTCAGATTCTACAGCGTCGGGATGTCTTTCTTGAGCAAGCACAAACAGCGTAAGCATATGAGCATTAACAGAGTCAAGTAATACTTACATGATATTATTCAATATTGGAGTTTTTCTTACTAGTAAGATATTAGAACATACTATAGATGATATCTTCCATTCTTTTGAAAATCCGAGATCTACGAGCTTGCAAGTGGGTGGAATTTTGAAACTAATAAAACAACGACTATCCATTATCAAATGCATAGATACATATTATTTCATAACATTCCTCGAATAAGCATTATTGTGTCTAATTTTATTATAAAACACATGATAAGCGATACACAAATTATAAATTCGCACACCTTCTTGTAAAGTTATTAGTACGTGAGTGCCAACGGCCAAAAAGGTTCATTCCCGAAAGGCTTTTTATCTTGTAATCAAGGGTGATATACTGCCAGTAGATTAAGTGAATACAATAACACGTAACTATTAGATTTAAGTGTGTCAATAATTTTAACTCTACAATCCTATTAAATACATACATCTGAAACATGGTGTGGAGAGTTCTTCGTACCATTTCAACTGCGAAATCTGTCTTTGGGCATTTGAAACCAATTCTGAGCTTGATATTCATAACTATTTGGAGCACCTGACAATAAACCGTGTATCACAGTCCAGTGGAATTGTACAGGAGGCTCGAGTTATTACGGAGATACACTAAAAGAATTAAATAATAATAATTAGTCAAAAGACCACCATTCAACGAAATTCCACCTAGAGTAGATT
>WJXE01000278.1 GCA_009665115.1 Nitrosopumilales archaeon | reverse complement strand
GAAATTCCCACCATGTCAATTCACCAGTTGATTGGAAACTCATCCGGCTGCAGCTGTGGCACCGACAAGAAACGATCTTTCAGGAGTATCACCATCTATCCGATTAGAGGATGTATATAGGGCATGCCAAGGTTTCTTGATGTTCATTCGATGAAAGGTCTTGATGAGGATTCTTTAAAGGAAATCCAGCACGCACCAACAGATGAATTCGGCCCCGCAATATCTCAGACTACAAGCTATCACAAGTTAGTGACGTTGTACACATGAAAACCTGTATTATTTGGTGCAACTGCTGCAGCTATTCATTGCGTTAATCGCTACTTACAGTATTGGGTTTTTTCAACACGAATCACGTGTTGAGTACCGTATATTGGAGTGTTTCCAAAGTGGTTGTTAGTTGTCGATGGATCAAACCATATTCTTACAGCGCTGTCATCGAACAGCTTTATGCTTGTTGGAACATTATTTACAGGACTATTCATCATAGTTATTGTAGATGTACCGTTGAAGGTAGTGGAATTACCGTTGACATTTGGATTGCCAATCAGCTTAAAGTTCGATACGGTATGTGTATGGGTTGCTGTACCATCTAGTTTCATCATATAAAATGTGGCATTGAATATCGGAGTAGTCTTCACGTTATCCACTCTAAAGACACCTCCGACTAGCCAAGTTGGCTTGCCTGTTTTATCATTTTGTATACCAAACAGAGAGCCTTTTATTGCATTCTTTGATACAACAGCAGCATCTGCGGTTAACGAAACAATGTTCAAGAATCCCCAGATTGTTGCACTCAACAAAGCCACAATGAGTATTGATCTTATTTTCAAGGGTAAATAGTATAAAATTCTTCATACATATATGCATCTTCCATATCGAGGTTTCAAATTAACAAGGATAGTTCGGAATCCACAATGGAGCTAGTTTTACCAGTGTTTTCCAGATTGTACCGGGTGAATATAATGAAAGTAGATAATGTCATCAAAAATGATGCCCGCTCGATCTATATCATATCAAAAAGCATTTGCATCGCCTTCTGGAGTAACATCGGCTCCCACGCGAATGCGAAATACATATTCGTTGAATTGAATATAAAGATCCAGATATTATAGATTCAAAGGATGATAATTAATAGCCAAAGGCTGATGCTAGCTAGCTATCCTTACAGCTTTGGCTGATCACGAAATGATGAAAATCTTGGATTTCGTATTGTATTGTACTAACTGGAAATCCTCTGGTGGATACTTGCCTATTAGTTATTGTTTCGTTAAGCACACTTCAACCTAATGTGGTATGACATATTAGTAGTTATTTTAATATCGTATCTCATAACTCTTTTAGTTAAGATCACCTAAATATGAGTAGAAAACCCAAACCTTTATGCATAGTTGTTGTGTTAATAATATGTAGAGAATATGTATAGGGAATCGTCGAGCCCAGGTCTTGCAGATGTTATGAAGAAGGGTTCAGGAACACAGCTTATTGTTGGCATAATCATTCTAATTATTGGAATTGGAATTGGATTATCATTAAGAGACGTGTTGATAATGTATTTAGCAATTGCCGCCGGCATTGCTGTAATTATTTCTTCATTTCTAATTATCATCAAACAGTATGAAAGAGCAATAATTCTCAGATTAGGAAAATATCAGAAACGAGTTGGTCCAGGAGTTCAAATTAGGATACCGTTCGCAGATAGTGTTCTTGTGCTAGACATAAGAGAAAAGGTACGAGAATTTAAAGCTGAGAGGATGCTTACAAGAGATAACGTTCCTGTGACTATTGATGCAATACTTAGGTACAAAATTATTGAAGATCGATCTAAAGACGCTCTCTTAAATGTTGAAAACTTTAATGAGATGATACAGCAGGTTTCGCAAACTACCCTCAGAAACAATATTGGTTCTGCTTTCTTTCAAGAAATACTATCAAAAAGGGTTGATATAAATAATCTTATTAAATCTGTAATAGCGCAAGAAGCTAGTAATTGGGGTATTGAGGTAACAGGAGTAGAAATACGACAAGTAATTATCCCTCAGGAATTAGAGAACGCAATGTCGATGCAGGCACAAGCTGAACGAGAGAAAAACGCAAGGGTCATATACGGTGAATCAGAGATTCTGGTGGCCGCTAGATTCGTAGAGGCAGCCAACGTATACACAAATAATCCTATAGCATATGCATTAAGACAATCAAACATGCTGTACGAATCAATAAAGCTTCAGGGCAATACAATTGTTCTTATCCCGTCTGAAAATCTTAATTCAATGGGTTTTGGAAATTTGGCAATGAGCATTGCATATCTAGAGAGTACAAAAAAAGCAGTAGAGTCAAATACAAATGCTGCGTCTACTAAAAAAGCAGCACCCGATATAATAAATGATGGAAATTCAAAATTCAAATAACGGTAACAAGAACACAAAACTATTTGATAATTGCTCTAAAATAAGATTGATTAGATGGCTTATGCAAAATTGTTACGCGTAGAATTAGTTGAAAATAAAAAGAGCATAAATAATGAATCACAACGAGTTAGGCAAACCACGAAATGTTTAGATCAGTATTATCGGCAAAATGGCTGCAGACTTCTTTAAGACTAATGTCTTATTACTTGTTTTTTTGACCCTTGAGTTCTTTGATTGTTAGTGAGTTTACTATCACAATAGCTGTACATGAGAGCGGTAGTACACACTGATCGATGAATATACTTGATAGCGCCTCTTTCTTTATGCCTTTTGAAACAGCATTGTAGTTTTTAGAGCCGGCTGAATAAATAAATGAATTGTGGTCGTGCTTTGTATGATCACTGCTTCAATTCCAATTAGAATGGTCAATTATTTATTACTTCTCTGGTTATTACGATTATAGGCTTCCCGGTATTTTACATCCTTGTTAAGGTATCATCGCAAGGTGGACATCCAATAAAGTGCTAATTGTGCCATGCTGGCGTTTAGCCCTTTGTTGATATTGTAAAACACTTTGCAGCAGTGATGAGTTAGTGATCCATCCTTCGCTTTTTATATGAAATTTATTTATTGTTTCTGAATGCGAGCTGTTCCCCATCGTGACACACTGGACAATCTTTGTCTTTCCTTCGTTCCAAGTCAAAAA
>WJXE01000277.1 GCA_009665115.1 Nitrosopumilales archaeon | reverse complement strand
CGAAACAAGTCTGCACCTGTTGAGGTGCACGGAAAGATAGGAAGGTTGAACTACCAGATCCTAGAGTGACATTATTAACCAGTAATTTTCATCTTTCTTCGTTCAGGTGAAATATGAAATCTATAATACCAAAATAGAGCACCTGCCATAATTATGAAATCCGTCACATAAAATATATCCCAAAACAATAGGTTGTGCAGACGGCCATTTACAAAGTCATTTACATATCGCTCATCCGCTACAGCATTGACTAACAGAGAGAGGGATGAAAGAATCCATGGAATGGATTGTACATCATCCTTTCGTAAGCTAATTAGTATTATCATTGAGGGAACAAATAACATCATATCTAAAATTGGATAGGTGATAGTAACAACAAAAGATGTAAAATCACCTTCGGCAAGAAATCGTGATGAAGGGAATAGGTTAATCGCAATGTAAGTAATGAACAACAGTGTAACTATCGATGTTAGGATGATAGTCATTAATTTGATCCTACTGCGTATGAATCGAAGCACTGTGAACAAATGTGCTGCAAGGAATAGATATCCGATAAACCATAAAACATCTGTAACAGATACAAGTATTTGTTCCTCTATACCTAAAGCAAAATAGTAATAAGCAAGAGTCAGGTCTGCAGCGAACCAAGAAATAATACCTAGTGTTAGAAACAAATATGATCTACCATGAACTCCATGGAGTCCATGACGGTATACTGCGATTATACCCAAACTTGACGCAATAGCTGCTGTTATATTTAGAATCAAAAAAGTAGAAGAAGGTTTATTGTGTGAATCTGAGAAAATTATTATAGAATTCGCAACAACGACTGCAACAACAATTGCAGAAATGAAATATCCTAGTGTTTTCCGTTCGTATATTTGCTTTTCTGCTGATAGATCAAATCATTTTCAGATAATCTTTTTAATGTATAAACATTTTCCTCACGAATATTATTCCTAGTCGACAAAAATCAATCTTTTCGATTTTGTCTAAGAATATCTCCTGTTTATGGGGTATTTTCCCGGGATAATGCTGTGTAAGAGGCCAGATAGAAGAATATTTTGTGAAAAAGAACCTTCTGTTTCTAGATCTATCGCAGCATGTCCATTTGAGAGATTATATGATTATTGCTGCCTACGGACTTGTCATCTTTCTTATCGTAGCGAATGCTATTGTTCTGCAAGCTGCTTATCCAGCGTATGGACCTGCTAACCTCTCATTTGTTGTGTCTTGTTTTCATAGCAAAATATTTTATGCTTATTAAATATCTTTTAAAGCAGATTAGTCACAAAGGAAAATCAAGAGGAGACAAGTTTTCCGATTGGCATAAGCTCTGATGACTGTGCTAGTGCACTAATACATCCTAGAACCCAATTTAGTAGTTTCTATTGCAGCGATGGAGTGAATGGACTCTTTTGATCGAAGAAAATACTATTTCAGCAATCCATCTTCTACCTGCGTCTTTGATCTGTATCCATCTCTGATACCCAAGTTTCTTCATTAGTAGTACTTCTTCTCTTCTAACTGACATCCTCTTGCTCTTGTAGATGCGTTATTTCTTATTGCAATAACGGGTTCAACATTTAGACTGTCTAGTAAGTTAAAGTTCCTTCTGTTATCGTGCGCTATGTCTAATATTGCTATTCATATAGACAAAATAAATAAAAAAAGCAGTTAGTCTAGTCTAATCTAAGCGAGTATAATCTAACCTCCCCAGATAATATATCCGTCAACCAAGGTTTGTTGTGCTAGAAAGAAATGTTTGTAATACTCTATTGACTTCATCTGGATATTGCACGAATAATGCATGCCCAGCATCTTTTATCTGTACAAGCCAAGCTCCAGGGATTTTTCCCGCAATAATTAAAGAATTGGCTGTTGGTACATTATTATCATGATTTCCAGTTATGATCAAAGTAGGATTGGATACTTTTGTAAGCTCATCACAAATGCCACTCCAGTTGGTTGCCATCCAGTCTTGTGAAATGTGATTCTGCTGCTTTACGGTATTAGGAGGAATACCAGCAAACAAATCTTTGGCTGCTGGAATGGCTTGAAGAAAATTGGGGTGCAATTCCATCCATGCTGACCCCATCGGGATAGATAGAATCATTTTTACGTCCTGCGGAGTAATGGGAATATTATTTAAAGATTTATTTACCATCTCAGAAAAAAATTTTACAAGTTGAGGGCTTTCAGGAACACCCTCTTTTCCACCACACGATGCACCTAGAAGTATAAGCCTGTTAACCTTTTCTGGATGCGTAACTGTAAGTTGTTGAGCTACAAATGAACCAAGAGAATATCCAAGAACATCTGCTTTTTGTATTTTCAGAGCGTCTAGTAAACCAGCAGTATCATTTGCAAGTTGCTGAATCGAGAATGGTTTGGTACCAGTTGTTGTATTTCCAACTCCACGATTATCAAATACGATTACTGTGTGATTTGAGGAGAGGTTTCTTAAAGTCGATGGCTCCCAAGCATTCATATCACTAGAAGCACCACTAACAAGTAAAATGGGGTCACCTTTACCAAAGGTCTTGTATGTAATATCAATATCTCCTACGTGAACTTTTTTTGCTGGTATATTTTGTATGTTTAGTGAATTTGTAATATTGGAGTTCATTTGATCTGGTTGACCATACATAAGACTGGTAGTACCAAAATAACTAGTATTACTAATCAATATTGCAGTACCTGGAATAATAAATAGAAATACAAAAGCAATAAAGAGCGGCATAACAACCCATAGTTTCGTAATAGATTCGTGATTTGGCATATCATTTGATAAGCTGGGAACTATTTAAGAAATTCTTGGGTATGGATTTTGACGATAACGAATGGCGTCTAAATCCAAAAGATTGTGTTATAACGAATGGGCTTTTATCAGTTAGGTTATCTCAATTGCGTTTGATTTTGAGTTTGCGATGGCGGCCTTAGTGGTAGTTGGAAAAAAGGAACTGCGCCACTCCCAAGAGCATAAGGCATTTGTCCATTCCACCTGTTAATTGATAGCCACTGAAGATACGTCGGACTTTGTTTTAATTGTGAAGTGATGACCTGGATTGCCTGAGATTCTCCGCTAGCTCTGGCTACATTCGCCCTTGCTGCTGCTTGAGCTTGTACAACT
>WJXE01000276.1 GCA_009665115.1 Nitrosopumilales archaeon | reverse complement strand
GGTTGGTTGGTTGGTTGGTTGCTGTTATCGTTTCGGTTGTAGTTGTGCTTAAGAATTCAATCAAGTTAACCATTTTTTGTCCAATAGATAGATAGGCCTATGTATTCGGATGTGCCTCAGTAACAAGTTAACTGGAATTAATTTCATATTATCCGGGGTACAACATTGTGTCTCCCAGTGACATTGAAGTTGGAAGTAATTGATGAACATTTCGAGTGCTTTTATAAAATTAAAATGGTTCAACATCAGAATAATAATGAAGTTGCATTCGTGGAGGGATACGACATTTCGTCTTTTTCGTGGTCGATATATTCCGAGTTACCGCCGATGGAGGTACTAGTGAACCTTTTGAATATTAGACTATGATATATTATGACCGGTTCTGTGATTTTTCTTTATTAATTATCACTTTCAGCGGGCTGGCATCATTCAGGAATTCTGCGTCGCCTACATGTCCCTTGAGAAATGGAGTATCATGCAATGTCGTCCGACTTTTGAATGTCCTCCAGTAGTAAAAGTCTAGCAACATTCAATGCGCTGTTCGAGTGATCAGTTGGGTCTTTACTCATCAATATGTCGATAGCCTTGATAACAGCATTCTTCAACTGATTTTTCGGTACGGTTTCGCCCTTGGCGGCTTTAGCCAATGGACCAAACTCAACGAAGCCTGACACAGCTTGGATCTGATCGAATTGGTTCAATATAATCGAATTCAACATCGCGGTTATAGCACTAAGCTGACACTGGACAACTTCATTTTTCTGGATTTCTGATTTCAAATTTTGGATTTTACCTTCAAAGCCTAGCTTGTCGTCATACTGCTGTATTACATCGGAGAAAAATTTTTTACTCGCTTCATCAGCAGAAATGTTGTTCACAGCAGCGATTTCCTTGATAGTATTCCACAAAAGTTTGAGTTCTTTAATGCCCATTCCCATTGATTCCAAATCCTCATAGATGGAAATTCTATAACTGTGAACAAGTTCTTCTTTTTCCAGATTATTGCATTTTATTTGCAGTACTTGGCTCTTCTTCTCTAAAAATTCGACTTTCTCCTCTAGTGCTTTTTGATCGATTTCCAGCTTCTGTATGTTTGAGAGCTTCTCCACCATAACCCTTGGGTCAAAACCAAGTGACCTCGCTCCAACGACGGCCCCCATAAACCTGGGGTTGTCAAGTATATCGACTCCATTTTTCTTCATTTCTGTCTTGAACGAGGAAAACTGGTTGAGTTCATCACGAGTCGTTGCTTCGTCGTTTAGAACTATGTCGAGACGACTTTTTACTTCGATTATCTTTAGTTCCATCTCTTCTATCTCTTGTTTTAACTTTCCTTTCCGACTCGTTTGTCGTTCGATATATTCTGGAATCTGCTGCAGTGGGACTGATTCGGAAAGATCAAGCAACTGCTTTAGAAGATATGCAACTTTGTCTGGTTGCAGATCCATTTTTTTGCAACGGCCATAAATTTCCGACACAAAATGATGGAACTCTTCGTCATTCACACCAAGTTTAATAAGGTAAGATGCGATCCTCGCTCCCTCTGCATATCGAGAGGCTGAGATCCCTAGTTTTTGTAGCCCAAGTGCTAATTCCCGCAATTCGTCGGCAATCGGGTAATCGAGACAAGTCTTCCACTCGCTGATTATCTTACTTACAGTCCCTGTGCCAACGCGAAGATCGGTGGCAATCTCATCTCTGCTCTTGCCTCTTAAATACTCCTCAATCACCGCACGTTTTGTAGCATCGCTTACTGGAGGTTGCATTTAAACGGTGTTAAGCATACTCCAATATATTGATTGTCGTATTCGTCGTCATGAATATGTGTTTTCGTCGTCATCGTCGTCGGCTTTGAAACACCCACCCCTTGCCGGTAGAGTTCTGAGCTGTCAGTGAGTCTTTGATGTGAGTGATTATTTCAAAATTACGGCAAATTTGCAGACGTACTTTTCTGTACAAGTAGTATAGAATAATTAACTGAACACAATACGCAATAGTTTTCGCCTCCACTCCTAAAATTGAAAATGAGCTTCTACCGGGAAGCGCCTTTTAACTTGAGAGCGAAAGATGAAGATTAATCTTTAAGAAAAACACGAGATAATGCACCTTGCTGCTGATATCGTTCTGCACATTCTAGAGGGTTCCAGAATTTATTTGGATCGAAATTTCCTTTCACCAGATCGTATTGACAGAATACACAAATGTCAGTCGTCTTTTCACACTCTTCTAGGAAATGGTCACACAATACACATCTTTCCTGTACTAAAAGTTCATGATCGACACTAAAGCCGCAGTTACGGCATGTCATGCCAGCAGTATGATAATTTAGTGTTGCACTACAGCCCTTGCACCGCATTTATAATATCACTTATTCATTCCCTTCAATTCTCTTTTGAACTACACAGAACTCGGCATGATATCTGAGATCATTAACTTGTTCGTGATTAAGAAGATTAAATTCTTGTCTGATAGATGCATCTTGATTGAGCCCTTGTAATTCGGAATGAGATTGCTTATTCTCTATTGTATCAATTAATGTCCCTACGTCAAAGGGTTTTTGCACAAGTTCTACAAGGTGCCATAGCTCTTTCATACAAGAAGAGAGGGTCTCTGTAGGATAAGCTGAAGCGATAATTATCCTCTGTTTGGGATTAATTCTGATTATTTCTTTGGCGACTTCAATGCCATCCGTCCCAGGCATTCTGTAATCTAAGATTACCATGTCAAATACATGTTGTTTATTGTTGTCAAGACATCCCATTCTGGAAATAAAATTTTTCAATTCTTCTCGATAAATAGTAAGACAATCTACACCATTGTCAGTTATCACAACATGATGGTTTCTATTTTGTAATGCAACTCTATAAAATAATGCAATATCTGTATCATCTTCGGCTATCAATATCTTCATGTTGTTAACACCCATAACTTTGCTTTTTTTTGATCGAGAGACCGTTTCCTTCTATCTTCGATTGGATTGTATTTGGCTGTACAAGGAATCGACCTAAATTCACAATTTTATTCTGAGATATACTATTCATATACAATTCAAGACTGGTTTACAAGAATCTTTATGATATCCTGATTGTCTATTAACGTGTTGATTATCTTGTTACGTTCATCGGCTGGAAGCTTGTGTTC
>WJXE01000275.1 GCA_009665115.1 Nitrosopumilales archaeon | reverse complement strand
TATTTTTGCATTCAATGATAGATGGTGATAAAGGCCATTCTGAGAAGACGATTAATCACGCAAACAGAAAAAAGATACTTCTGAGCACTATTGTAGCTGCTCTGGCTGCTGCGATGGTCGGTGGAGTAACTGCAATGCAGTCTTCTATTGCACAAGTTAACGCAAACGTGCCCGCTACTAATCCAACCGGTGGTTACGACATACATGTGACTGTTAACAGACACGATAGTGCGAATCTGAACGCACCAATAGATCACTATTGTAAGCTCGATAAAAGAATAGTAGCTGTTTGTCAGCTTTATGCTAGGGACAGTACCGCTAAACCAGGTACCGGACCACAACTTGCGCAAATAGAGTTCATTATCACAAAACCACAGTATCTTCAACTGCCACCAAGAGAACGTGCGAGTTGGCACAATCATGCAGTAGAATTAACTCCAGAAAGAGGTGCGCCGAGCTGTGTATCTCTTCCAGCAACACTACAATGTGGTAAATTAGTATCGCTCCTGCAGACTACATATGGTAAGGTAATTACCTTATGGGACCCAGCTGATTCTGTACCTAAATACCCACCGTATGTCTACAATGTAGAGAGTCCATATGCTCTTGGACAGGATTTGAATAACCATCTTCAGAAGCAATGGCCAACAGGCTGCGGAAACACCTCTTCAGCAAACTTGACTTGTGGAAAATAAGGCTACACGCCTCCCTCTTTTTTATTTCAAATATTGCCACGTTATCATTAACTCCCATAGTGGCCACTCTAGGATGCGCTCTGTTAATAGGTGGGCTGATGCTCGTACCTATTTTTATCGATCTCAATCCTAGATCACAGAATACAACCCAATCAGAGAACGAAGCTTTTGCGTTCGATACTAACGTCGGAAATGAAAGTATTCCACTCTACAACTCTACACATATTGATACACCATACATAAAGGAGTATTCTATGCAAAATGGTACTTGGCCTAATGGTATATTAGTCGATAAGAGCGGAATAGTTTGGACCGTTGGAACGAAGTCTCATACTCTGATTAGTTTTGATCCAAAACAAGGTAGAGTAATAGCATCATATCCTATTCCACAAGATAGTCAAAAAAATGCTACAAAAAACAACAATGTACAGAGCAGTGTATCGATGGTATGGGCTGTCGTCCAAGATAAAGATGGTTCAATTTGGTTTTCTCAAGCAGACTCCCCAAATCCCCTTTGGCGCTTTGATCCATCCACTAAAAAATTTGAATCAAATCATCTGGTGAGTGCAGCTCCCTATCAATTGAGGGTTGACCAAAATACGGGAAATATATGGTATACCACATTCACTGATAACAAACTTGGAGTCATACAGAAGATTGGAAAAAACCAAAACATGGCCGGCAATAGCAATAGTAGCATTAGTTCACAGTACAAAGTAACTGAATTTAATTTAGGTAATGAGAGTTTTCCTAGCGGATTATATTTGAAAGGCGATTCAGTATGGGTTACGCAGTCGTTAAATAATAAATTGGTACAGTTTAAAGCGATCACAGATCCCAACAACAGCGTTGTTAATGTTGTAAAGATATTAGAAATACCGTCATCCACATCTTCTTCCAATGACCTGAGCTTATTCGACTCACCTTATGATATTGTGCATTTAGGTAATAACCTATGGGTTACTGAACATGACGCTAACTTTATAACAGCATATAATGTGGGTTCCAAAAGTGTGACAAAATTCGCAGATTCCAGTAATCCTCACCAATATGTAACCTTGCCTTTTTGGTTAAGAGAAGGAGCTGGAGGAGGGCTTTGGTTTAATGAACATTACGGAAATAGAATGGCTTTATTCAATACTACTGACTTGACGCTCACCGAGTACGAGATACCGACGCGTGATCCAAATTTAGGTTACATATCCAATGCTCTCAATTTTGCAGTCGATCCAGTTAATAATAGGAACGTATGGTTTTCAGAATACAATCATGACAAGATTGGTCTGCTAAACACCGGTGTTTCTCTTCCGTTTAACATTCAATCATCTGTAAACAAAGTAGTGCTATCGAAAATGACAGCCCACCAAGGAGAACAGCAAAAAAATGCAACGACAACAGTTGTTAACTTCGAGATTTCCAAAAACTTGGACAACAATAAAAGCAGCAGCGCCGTCCCTCCGCTTTCCAGCAATAATAACAATCATGAGATTGTTTTTTTCAAAACATCAAGCTCAATGACACATTTTGGGGTACTGAATTCATCTGCGAACTTCTCTTCAAATTTCATTGATTTAGCAAAATTGGAAAATAACACAGCAAAGGTACAGCTCTTTATCCAAAATGACTACAACGTACCGCCTGGAAACTATACTCTTGGAATCAGTGCAACGGATGGAAGAGTAACGAAAACGATTTATCCTGAACTAATAGTGAAGTAGGCTATTATCAAATTAAAACCAACACTATTGCATTGGATGATAGATAAATGCAGTCCTGTATACTATTGGAATGTCGAACTGCACAGACCCGAAATGAATCTGGTCTTGATTTCAACAAAATAAATATCTACCTGTCGCCACAGTATCTGAGCAATAATCTATTATCGCAAAGTTGCAGTAGCAAACACTACTCTAAATGGTTGGCTGAAAATTATAGTCGTGTCATACTTTGTGTTTCCTACACTGCCTAGGGAATAATTCTGATCTCCCTCACTTCCCTTAAGGATCCCTAAATCTCTCCTATTTTGTATATTTCCGGCGCTGGATGCAAGGTAAATGTGGAGATCAGGTCCATTTGTTACCTTGAAGTGTTCGAAGCGAAGATATTCTGTTCCATTTACTGACAATATCTTTGCAATACCTTCTGCTAAATGTCCATCAACACCAGCAAAAGAACCAGATCTTATGGTACTGACAGACTGATTTTTCATTCCCGGCACAGATTCCTTTATACCTGTAGTTACTCTAGCAGCTTCTGTCATGATCATACTCTCATCCTGTGGAGTCATCTGTGCCGCGACACGCATTCTATCCTGCTCACTCATACCAATATATTTATGGTATACTTGGGATGCCATATCGACAGAAACTGCTGGTTCGTTTACTTGTGTTGTCGTAGCAGGTGATTCATTTACCTGCTGCGGAACAATAAGATTTAAAATGAGAAAATAGGTAGTCGCTGCCGCTACAACGACTGCCGCAGCTATAATAC
>WJXE01000274.1 GCA_009665115.1 Nitrosopumilales archaeon | reverse complement strand
GATTCTCTCCTCGTGTATGGACTTCGGAATGACGACCAAGCCGTGTTGTAAGCTCCACCGAATTAGGACCTGTGCCGACGTTTTGCCATATTTCTTCGCTACTGCTAAAAGATTCGGATGGTCAAGCCTTTCTCCCCTGGTCAATGGGCTGTAAGCTTCCAGCTGAATCCTATTCTTCTCGCAGAACTGTAACAGATCCTTTTGGTATAGGAATGGATGGAATTCTATTTGGTTCACAGCAGGCGTAACGTCAGAGCTCTTGAGGAGCTCTTTCAGATCCGGGATCTCGTAATTGCTCACGCCAATCGTCCGGGCTTCGCTCTCCTCGGACAACCGAACCATTGCCCTCCAGGTCTCATCACTCATTCCTTGGACTGGCCAGTGAATGAGGTAGAGGTCTACGTAGGTCAACCCGAGCCGTCGCAAGCTCCCCTCACACGATCGCAAGGTCGAGTCATATCCTTGGTCGCTGTTCCAGACCTTCGTGGTGATAAAGACTTCCTCCCTCCGGAGCCCACCTTCCCTGAGTGCCCTGCCTACATCGGCTCATTCCCGTATAGACTGGCCGTGTCGATGTGTCGGTAGCCTAGATTCAACGCGTACTTGACTGCATCTTGTGTTATTCTTCCAGGAGGTGACTGGTAAACGCCTAAGCCGAGGCGAGGAATCTCGACCCCGTTATTGAGTCTGGCCCGGGATTTTAAGGTCAATAGCATGCCCCCTCAATGTTAAAGTGAGTATAAAACTTCATCGCTTTGTGCTAATTCTTGTTCGGTTTCTCCATGCCTAGTGTTGGAATACTGAATGACCAACATGTTCGAAGTGGTGAATTGTTAATATGGCTAATTCCAGGCGGTCCAAATTACAATCTCTTCCTCACTCGAATCTGTGTGAAGTAGTTCATTAACTTATTACCATGTGAGACGAGCTTTTCTCTTGACTTCCGTTCTGCATATTTCTTCTGGAATCTAAAAGCCTTTCCGAATACGTCCGACGTATAAAATAGAATATATACGTCTTTATTTTTGTTAATAAATTAAAGCAGACATACATTGAAGTATTACGTCGGCTGTTCAGGATGGAGCCAATATCAAACATGGGCAAAGGACTTCTATCCTAATACACTAGATCCCGAAGGATATGTGGCATATTATTCTAGAATTTTCGATTTTGTTGAAGTTTATTTGAATAGCATTGTTAGTAGATTAACTTTTAAAAAGTGGGCAAAGCAAACTCCGGATAATTTTCGTTTTACACTAAGAATACCTCAAGCCATAATTCAAAGTACTGATACAGAAAGGCTTGGACATTTCCTAGAACAAGACGTGGACCCTTTGGAAGAAAAGGTTCTTGCCCTGGTGATTCAGCCATCCACTACGATTAATTTAAAAGATGGTAGAGAATGGCTGGACGAAGTGCTGCGGATTTGTGCCTATTATGGGTATCAAGTTGTCATGGAATTTAATCACTATTCTTGGTTCCAGGACTTAACATATCATATTTTAGAAAAATATAATGCTGCCTTGGCGTGGACTGAGAAGAGTCGACCAGTTGTAACTTCAGATTTTTTGTATCTCAGAATTAATGATAACGAAGACAGTGTGATAAAGAAATGGATTCAAAAAATAAACGAAGAACAAGAGGAGACAAAAAAAGGAAAAGAACTTGAATATACAATTATCGTTGTTGATAGACCTGCAACTGTGGATACGGTGTTAAAGCTGTTGAATCTACCTGAAAGAAAGAACGATGGTCAGAATTATTGGATTGGTAGAGTGATAACTTGTGTTGATTTGAATGCCTTCTATCCATCCTGTGAAGAACTCCGTGACGCATCACTAATAGGAAAACCACATGCTGCAATTATGACTGACCAACAAGAAGGAAGTAATATAACAAAAGGTGTAGTTGCATCATGCTCGTATGAGGCTAGGAAGCTTGGTGTAAAGTCCGCTATGCCCCTTTCAAAAGCTAGGGAGCTATGTCCTAATCTTATATTAAAACCAGTTGATATTCCATATTATCGCCAAGTTTCTGATAAAGTTATGAGTATGCTAGAAGGGTATGCAGATGTTCTAGAACAAACAAGTATCGACGAAGCATATTTGGATTGTACCAAAAAGGTAGTATCAAAATATAATCAGTATCATTATTCGAACATAGAACACTATGCGTTAGATATTAAGAAGACAGTTGAGGAGCAATGTAATCTTAGATCATCTATAGGAGTAGCACCAACCAAGTCAGCTGCAAAGATGGCATCTGATTTCCAAAAACCTGATGGATTAACTATTTTCTACCCTAATCAACTACAAAAGTTTCTTGAAAACCTAGAAGTCGAAAGAGTATCTGGCATAGGCGCTAAAACTCAGCAAGTTTTGAAGGAAGAAATGGGAATTCACACGATTGGTCAACTTGCAAAATATGATGTTCAAAATTTAATGGATAGGTTTGGCAAAAAGAATGGACTTTGGATGTGGCAAGTAGCAAATGGTCAAGATGATGACCCAGTTATACCTAGGGAAGATCATATTTCCCTTAGTACTGAACGTACCCTTGAATCATTCACAAAGGATAAAAAGGTAATACTACAATTCTTGTTAAATGAATTAGTTGACGAGCTCTACGAAAGAGTATCTAGACGTGAATATCGGTTTAAGACAGTAGCTGTTAAGATCGTTAGGTCGGATTTTTCGGTTGAAACAAGAGAAACATCATATTCAAATTATCAGTCAAGGAAAGAAAGCATAGCCTCTGTAATTGAAGGATTATTGGACAGGTTCTCGTTTGATGATAACACAGCAAAGATAAGAAAAGTAGGACTGAAAGTTTCAAAGTTGGTTCGTTTAGAAAACAAAAAACCATCAGCGTTAAAACAAAAAACATTGCTAGACTATTGTTGAATAGTGTATGTTTCAACGATATGATATAAGACTCATCACGTAGAAATGCTATTTTTCTTGTCTTTGTTTGTTTTTCTAGTATCGACGAAGATGCCTATAAGCAGATATGACGTAAATTCTTGAAGGATGAACTCCATGTCTCAGGAATCTGAGCTGCTCATAGTTGAAAATGGTTTGATACAATACGAAGAAGGAAAGCACACTTACAGGACAACTGAGAAGGTATTACATATACAAAACAAAATCGACGAAGTAGCTGCGACTTTGAACAGAGCTGATCCAAATTTCTAAATGATGGCCTATTC
>WJXE01000273.1 GCA_009665115.1 Nitrosopumilales archaeon | reverse complement strand
GGTTAGGCCATGCGTAAGTATGCATGATCAATGTTTACAGTAAAGAAAGCTAAAATTGCATCTCCAATATACTTCAGGATATATCCTCCATACGCTTCTATTATTAGAGACATTTCTTGAGTAAATGCCTGAATTATCGTTGAAAGTCTATCAACTGGCAGCGTCATTGACAGCTTGGTCGAGTCTACGAGATCAATATGCAAAATTACAAGAGTAACTTTGGATTTAGCAAATTTCTCTAAAATTTTTTCTGTTTCTTCCATTGAAATGTCAAACTTTGGCTCTGAATTCAAAGCCTCCCACATACTATTCTGTGCGTGCTTGATAGCAAGGTCAATGTTAACGACGGCATCGAGATAAAATAAATCCATAGAAGGAGAAGCATCTGGTGATGATGCCCCTTTAAGTGATAACTTTTCCTCTTCCATCATCTCTTCTATAATATTTTCAACTTCTTCTTCGCTGATATCTAGCTGAAAGGAGATTATTTCCGTTGGAATTGCTGAATTATACAAATATAATATGGTCTGCCGCTGAGAGCTTCTTGTTCTAGAATCGAAGTCCTCGGTAGCCATCTCTATATCAATAAACATATCAGCATTAACTGTTCTGCCCACACATGCACTTACACTTCGTTGACATTGACACTAATGTGACTCTAATATGATTTGTTGATATTCAACTCTGTCAGTGCAGCAGTATATACACAGATGTACAAGACAGATATGGAATGCTACAGTAGATTTCGCAATGTAGTCTTGCCAGTACTAAAAATCAGGCAATTGTATACAACTGTTTACGGGTTGTATACAAAATTCGCGAACGAACTGCAGATCCGCCATCATCTTGAGATAAATCACGGATTGGGTGCGAATTCGGTGTTTTCGCGGACACTTGTTAGAAGTACATCTAGATGGACTCAAAAGGCCAATCCCCGGTCTAATTCTCGAACGCATTAGGCTCGTTCGCGAATTGTTTTGTATTGCTCAAGCGCGCCCACTTAGCGGGACTTGGAAAGGTTTGTGCTGGCGATATGATAAGTTGACGTCAATCTCTACATACCTAAAAATAAATGGCAGGCCGCGCTCCTTTTTGATAATCATACGCTTTTTCCAAACTAGCTGTATCATTAATGCTTGAATTTAGCGGAACTGAATGTAACAAACCAGATATGTGCTGGGTGCCAGTAGTTTTTGTATGGTTTAGCTGTATTAGCAGCTAAAAAATGACTAATTGTGCCGTATTTTTAATATTCTCTAAATAGAAGCCTACAGTATAACGAGATTTTTTATGTTTATTAGTCAGACATATAATATACTATCTAATTGTGGAGCTGACCCTTGTCACCAATACCTAATGAAAAGATAGGCAAACGTGGTGTCGTTTTGGATGATATTGATACTAGTAGTAATCAAAATCCTGAAGATTTGAATCAATTCAATCCTCTGATCGAGCCTTTGCCACGGTGGTACGGGTTTTACAGACGAATCAGGTTAGTTCCCTGGTGGTTACGTTATAACCGTGGAATTACTGAGCAGGCAGGTCTTAGGGACAACATATGTAAATTGTCTACAAGTATGGGACTAGATGGTAAATTAGTAAGCAAGATAATTAGACATGCTGTGTCAGAATTTTCAAAACATGGGCTTGGAATAAATTATTATGGTTATCACAATATCGATCATGAGCTTGAGGTTGCTTACTTTACTTTGTTGGCAGCCAATGGGCAGAAGAGACAAGAATATAGATTTAGTCAAAAAGATATCATCACTCTGTTCATAGCTGCCCTTTTTCATGACTATGATCCCTTGAAACAATTCGATAAACCACATGAGGATTCTGTTGAAAGGTTCATAAGAAATGACGGTAAAATAAAACGCTGGATAGATGATTTTGAAGTAAGCATAGATATCATAATTGCGTTAATATACCGCACTGCCTATCCCTTCAAAGGTATCATAGCGGAGCATGCAAACAAGAGAATCCAAAAATTATTTACAACAGCTGGGATTCCTGAGAATGATATTATGGTGCGAAAACACTACGAAGATCTAGGATGGTTTCTTTCTATTTCAGACCGTATTGCAGGCTATAGCCTTGGTAATTTTGATCATTCTAGAGAACTTGCACGACGTAATGTACACTCTCTAGGATGGCATCCGTCACTGATAAATGAAGAATCGGTCAAGTATTTTAGTGCATTAAAAGAGGAGAAAGAGATGGTCGAGCGTGTTTTACATGGCATCCCAAATGAATACAAAACAAATTTTTTTAACAATGTAGAGGCCTTCAAGGAAAGTTGGGAAGAGGAGATTAACATAAGAAATTCAATCAGAAGAAAGGAACTGAGTCTTATATCAGTAGTAGAAAAAATTGAAGACAACCTTGATTCATATATCACACGATCTATACTGAATATATACAAAGAATTACCTGCTCCAATACATCTAAACGCAGAGAAGTTTATGAGGTCACTTTCTGACAGCAATACAATCCTAATCACCTTGAGAATCGAAGATGAAGAAGCGAAAATAGCTGGTTATGTGAAAGGCGGACCATTGGAGAATTACAAGCTTCGATCTGGTACACGCGATGAGAATTGGGGGAAAAAGAATACTGCACATATGGAATGGATCAGCATTAAGCCTGGGTATTGGGGAGAGACTGGCGGTCACCTTCTTAGGTTACATTTCCTAAAAGAGGCAAGGCGTAGAGGTTACACATTTGTAACTAGTTATGTTCATCGCAACGTGATCGATAACAGAATAAACAGAGGTGAACGTATAATGATTGTACAAAAATATGATCCAGACAGACTAGATTACTATAGAGCTGATATGAGCAATTTAGTTATTCAGTACCCTGATCAGAGCTGACACATTAATAAGATTAGAGCACTCGATCTAGGTATTATTGTCCATAAAAAAGGCTTTTGGAATCATGATTGTGTCTAGTTATGATTGTGAGTTGAACTAATTTTCTGATGCGTCTTCGCTATTTTAACGAAGAGTTGTTAGGAAGGCTAGGTGTTAACGAAATAGTTGTAGAAAAGTCCAAAAATTGATCTGCGTGGGTAGTAGAACGCGTTTTCTTGTGGTAAAAGCAGCCTCTAAGTTAAATAACATGCTATATTTAAAAAATGAGGACATAATGTCAGAAAAGAGGGTGATAAAGATAATGATTTTGTTTTACAGCAGATTTGGAAACACTGCAAAAATGGCTGAAGAAATAGCATACGGCGCTAAGGAAATATCAGGAATTAGCGTTGCCATGAGAAGAATCGCAGATGACGTTCCTATGGAAGTTGTATCCCAGAACCCAGCTTGGAGTAAAGTAGTCGAAGATCTAAATGATAGATATCCTACAACACCAATCGAGAATTTAGTAAATGAACTGCCTCAGTATGCCGCGATAATTTTTGGTTCTCCTACTAGGTTTGGCAATATGGCAGCACCTATGAAGGCATTGTGGGACGGAACTAGCAGTTTATGGGTGAATGGTTCTCTAGTAGGAAAAGTTGGTGCAGTTTTTACCAGTGCAGCATCTGTTCACGGCGGTCAAGAGAGTACTGCAATTTCCATGATGTTTCCTATGCTGCACCATGGCATGATAATAGTAGGTGTCCCATATTCTGTACCAGAACTTACAGAGAGCGGCAGCCCATATGGACCTAGCAGAATAGTAGGAATGCTTGCCAATAAAGAAATCGAAGAAGCAGATATCAAAGTGGCAAGAGCCCTGGGAAGAAGAGTCGCAGAGATAGCTGGGAAGCTTGTCTGACAAGTACCGTCTTAGTTCAAACCTAACGCATCTAAGCAAGGTCACGTAGTATCTTGTACAAACCCAGTCTCTGGATTCTACAGACATTACCAAACAAGGAATAGATCCTTGATAGAATATAAAACCAGTAATAGTAGTTCGATCACCGATAATAAAAAATTGTATATGACTGCACTGTTGGGGAATCGGAACTCTGATAATTAGGTTAATCATGTATTAGATGAAGGTGAAAGAGATCTAAACCAAAGACCCACAATCATTTTGTTATTTAAGGTGATGGTACTCGGTTACTACCTGATTGTTGTTTTGATCTTTTTATCTAAATTAAGAGAAACTTCTATTAGCAGATGCCTTATGGGATATTGGAGTATCCACCTGATGTTACGAAACCAGAAGGTTTGGTTTCATTGTAGTAGCAATATGCGAAATAAAAAAGATGACTTATTTTTTGTGTTCTGTGCTGTGGTGTTGTTCTAATTCTACTTCAGTCTTAAATTTCTTTCCGCAAACGATACATCTGAATTTCTTGCCGAATAAATTGAACTGCATTACTGATAGATTAAATTTGAGATTAATATACTAACCGGTAATTATATAGGTAATAGTCCAATACTTGTTTACACTTGATCATTCATTGAATTCTTTTTATGAGGATATTCTTAGTGACTTCAATTAGAATCAAGATTCCAGAGCAGTTTTTCCTGACATGGCAAAACTATCCATATAAATTTTAAACGATTGTTACACTGACAGTAGGCAACTGACGGAAGTCTTTTTCTTCTCAGGCATTACAGCGGAGAAAAACCTAAAATGATAGGACGTGTTAAATACAGAAGACGTCTTAGACCTGTATCCACGATGACTTATATTTTAGGTTCGCACCAAAGCAATGGCGTTGTTTTGGTTCCATTCGAATTGACATGTCCTGCAGGACCAAAACACGACTCTTCAATCTTCGGGATATATGGAGGAAGTCTTATATGCTAAATGAATGTCCCGATAGAGATATCAAAATGAAACACAAACAAGAACGTGCGTGTGCCGTACCAGAATGCAAAGGAAACCCTAGCTTTGGACCTGTCCTTATGCCCAATCATAGTTTGACGTTCAAGGAAGCATATTTCTGTATTGAATGTAAGGAGCTTTTAGTACGGGAACTTATTGAACGAGTACTCGCGAAGAATATACCACTTGATATGCTGAATAATTAATTAATAATTGAAAAATAGGCTCAACCAGGCCATAAACCAGAAAAAAATTATTTAATGGACTTGTAAAAATATTAATATAATAAGACACTCAATCTACTTGTAGAAAGTATTTGATTTCAAGTATGCAGACCGAGGACCGAGGCTTGCATTACACTGCTACCGCTTTTTCCCCACCCAGTTCTGCAACTAAAGTGAAAAACAACATCAACTTAGAATACTAATGGCAATTATAAAGACGACAACAAATCTATATTGTATAACTAATGACCGGCTGAAATGGAAATGGGAAACGCTTTGATTCAACATCAAGCAAAATAGAGAACATGAATTTCACATATACCAACACTGACAAAAAACAAATAACTAGTGTATTTTGTTGACTTACCATGGTGCACAAAATAGCAGTTCTAATCCCAGTTATGATTGCGGCTATTGCATTAGGCGTGCTAGGTCTTGTGTTTATTCCACCAGGAGTCAAAAATGCACCTGCAGGCTTTCCTGTAGGAACAGTTAGGATAAATCATGATGTAATTAATGTTGAAGTTGCAAAGTCTAGTGCAGAAAAAGAAAGATGGCTTATGTTCAGGCATGAAAAAATGCCATTTAATTCCGCGATGATTCTAGTTTATGACAAGCCAGATCTTTACTCAATGTGGCTCTTAAATATAGGGTACAATCTTGATCTAATTTGGTTTGACGAAAATGGAAATGTAGTATATATGGTAAAAGACGTACCTCCATGTAAGAGTACTTTTGATATGGCTGACTGCACTTATAAAAATACAGAACCCGCTAAATATGTGATTGCTGCGACATCAGGATTCATAGATAAACATCGGGTTAACAAAGACTCAAGGATGAGCATAACTTCGATCTAAATTTAGTAATAATATTCGAAACTAAAAACCAATATAATCATAAG